>CAYMXK010000163.1:0-9814 GCA_964393915.1 uncultured Prolixibacteraceae bacterium | reverse complement strand
AAGAAGCCAATCGTGAAAAGTTGTACAGCGAAGATGGTGCAGGTATTTTCCAGAATATCAATTTCAACAGCTCGGTGCTGGGCGATACAAAAGACAAAAATACCCGGCTAAAAAATCTCTTGCTCGATTTTAATAAAGATACGTTAGACCTGCGGCCATCACATCTTGAAGGAACCGACATTATTGGTGGCGCTTACATGTTCCTGATTGAAAACTTTGCAAGTGATGCCGGTAAAAAAGCCGGTGAATTTTTTACTCCAAAAGAAGTTTCTACCCTAATAGCTAAACTCACCAAATCGAAACCCGGTTCACGTATTTGCGACCCAACTTGTGGCTCTGCTTCGTTGTTAATTAAAGCCGGTGAGGAAGTTGGCTCCGATAATTTCTCTCTTTATGGCCAGGAAGCCAATGGCAGCACCTGGGCTTTGGCAGTAATGAACATGTTTTTACATGGATTCGATAACGCTACAATCCGATGGGGCGACACCATCCGCAATCCAAAACTGATAGAAGGCGATGCTCTGATGAAGTTTGATACGGTTGTTGCAAACCCGCCTTTTAGTTTAGATAAGTGGGGAAAGAGTGACGACAAGGAAGAGAACAAAGCAACCGATAGTTTCGACCCTGAAACCGATAAATACAACCGATTTTGGAGGGGCATACCGCCCAAAAGCAAAGGCGACTGGGCATTTATCAGCCACATGATTGAAACCACTTACGAAGGTCATGGCAAAGTAGGTGTTGTAGTACCTCATGGCGTTTTGTTCCGTGGAGCCAGCGAGAGAAAAATCCGTCAGAGAACCATTGAAGAAAACATTTTGGAAGCTGTAATTGGGTTGCCTGCCAATTTGTTTTTTGGCACAGGCATTCCGGCTGCAATTTTGATTTTTAACAGAAGCCGGCAGAATAGCGAAGTTGGGTTGGGAAAAGCAAACATTACCAATGTACTGTTTATTGATGCCAGCAAACAATACGAATCGGCTAAAAACCAAAACAGACTGCGACCAACAGATATTGACCATATCGTAAATACCTACCGCCAGTTTAACGAAGGCAAACTGCAACCCGGTATTGTTGAAGAAAAATTCAGTTACGTAGCCACTTTTGAAGAAATACAGGAAAACTTATTCAACCTGAACATTCCCCGTTATGTTGATACTTTCGAAGAGGAAGCTGAAGTGGATATAGCAGCTGTTCAAGTAGAAATTGATAAATTGGAAGGCGAATTGAAAACCGTACAGGCAGAAATTGAAAAACACCTCAAAGAATTAATTGACTGAAATGGAGAAGCTTACCAGACATAGCATTCAATGGTTTTACAATTTGCTGGCTCAGGGAGAATGTGAAATTCTTGATTTCAAAGAGCAGTTGGAGGATAAGCTTACTTTTGGCAAGTCTCAGAAAAATTTTGCTTCCAAATATGAGGAAATGGCAAGAGATGTTGTGGCTTTTGCCAATAAAAAAGGAGGTTTTATTTTCATCGGAATTGTTGACGATAGTAAAGAGTTAAACTCTGATTTTAAATATATCGACACAAAAGTGTTTGACATTGTCAGGCAAATTCAGGATCGAACGGTCCCTTCACTCACTGTTAAACCTCACCATTTAAGAGTGAATGAACAGGATGTTCTTGTTCTTGAAATACCCTTTTCAACACAAATGCACCGAACTTCGAAAGGGGAGTACCTGATTCGGTGCAACGACGGAAACCGCGCCATCGAGCCTTACGAAATTGCCTCCGTTCAGGCAGAAAAAGGACTCATTGTTTACGACCAAAAAACCTGGAATTTAAATTTTGAAAGTAAGGAAACCGACAAACAAGGCAATTCTGTTCCCGGATGGCAGGACTTGAACCGGATACGTGACTTGTATAACCGAATTCACAGAGAAAAACCCCACAGTCCTTACCTGAAAAATTCAACAACTGAATTTGCGGAAACTCTGGGGCTTATTAAAGAAGAAAACGGTGTTGGTTTACCGACCACCGCCGGAATATTGTTTGTAGGAAACCAAAAGGCGTTGAAGGAATTCCCATATAATCAGATAAAATACATTCGTTATTACGAGGATAATACATACACACCCCACGAATACACTGGAACCCTGATTGAAATTGCCGATGCCTGTTTTACACAGTTAAAATCTGAGATTAAACTAAAGGAGTTTCATTTTGGTTTATTCAGGGAATACATTGAAGATTACCCGGAGATTGTTCTTCGCGAATTACTGATAAATGCCATTGCCCACCGTGATTACAGCCGGCAGCAAATTATCGAAATCCGTAAATATCCCAATTATCTTGAATTTGAAAGCCCCGGTCATTTTCCTCAGGGAATTGACGAAACCAATTTTCTGCGTAAAACAAATCCCCGAAATCCCGGTATAATGGATGTTTTCAGGGAGATTAAATATGCAGAAAAAGCGGGAAGTGGATTCGATAAAATTTTTACTGCATTGCTTTCGAAAGGGAAAAACCTGCCTAAGCCAATTCAAACCGAACACTCCATCCTTTTTAGAGTGGAAGCCGACGTTTACTCCGAAAAACTGGCCGAACTAAGTTTGTTTTACAAGCAAATTACCAATCAGGATATCGACCTCGAAAAACTATTGGTACTCAATAATATTTACCTCTGGCAAAAAGCAACTTTTCAGCAGTTGGAACAATCGCCTTTTGTGAATACTTACCAGTTGCGAAAAATTCTGAATGAGTTGCAGGAACTCGAATTCATTGAAACAACAGGACGCACATCGGGTTTGAAATATATTATTCATCGAAGTAAACTGGCCTCGGCAGATGATAAAATAAGCTATTCAAAATTAAAGAAGCAGGAAAAAGCCCTTCAAATCGAATCGATTATCCGCTACTTACAAACCGCCGAGGAAATTGACAATGAAACTGCCAGAAAAATGCTTAACATTCCCGATACCAATGCTTCTTTTGTATCGCGCCTGTTCTCAGAAATGGTTGAAAGAGGTTTGATTGAAATTGCTGCCGAACTTAAACACAACCAACGAATCTATAAATTAAAAGCATGATTGCAAAGAGAAAACTACAGATATTCAGCGAGTTAAAAAAATCTTCTTTGCAGGGTTCTTTGCAAAAACAGCAACTTAGAACAGGTATGCAAAATGATGTTTGTTTGCAGACTTCTTTGCAATTGCAAACAGGTTTGCAAACAGTTTGCAAAGAAAAAACAATTCAATATCAGATATTTACAATAAAACTGCTTGCAGGTTTTGTTTGCACAAATGCAAACCTGGCACAAGCGGTACAAACCAACTTTTACCAACTAAAACCAAACAGCCGGAAAGCATGAGCAATATAAATAATACAACCACAGAACCCTTTTACAATACCACCATTCCAAGTGATTGGGCAATTCCTGAATTCGGAACTGTATTTTCTTTTCTCAAATCATTTTCATTTTCAAGGGAGCAATTAACCGATGAAAAAACAAAGGATGAAATTAGAAATATTCACTACGGAGATATTCATGCAACTTATGAAAATGAAATTTTAGATTTTGAGACAGAACAAAGAGTCCCGTTTCTAAAAGATGGATATATTGATATTAAGCAATTTGATGATGAAAACTTCCCTGCACTTAAAGATGGCGATTTAATAATTGCAGACGCATCTGAAGATTTTGAGGGAGTCTGTAATTGTGTTGAGCTAAAAAATATAAACGGCAGAAAAGTAGTGAGTGGATTACACACTTTCGCAGCGAGAGGAAATGTGGATATAATAGCAATAGGTTTTAGAACTTACGTGTTGAATAATCAACAGGTTATAAGAGAACTTAGAAGAATTGCAACTGGAATTTCAGTTTATGGTGTTTCTAAAACAAATCTATCTAAAGTTAAACTACCTCTTCCACCTCTCCCCGAACAACGCGCCATAGCCCACGTCCTTGGTTTGATGGACTCCGCCATAAGCAAAAACAACCAACTCATTGCCCAAAAAGAACTCAACAAAAAATGGCTAATGCAAAATTTATTAACGGGGAAGAAACGGTTGAAGGGGTTTGATGGAGAGTGGAAGGAAATGAAACTTGGGAAACTCTTTAAACAAATTAAGAACATTAATGACGGCGGTGATAGCCATTCGATAATGACCATATCTTCGAAACTTGGATTGATTTCACAAGAAGACAAATTTGATAGAGTTATTGCTGGAGATAGCCTAAAAAAATACACTCAACTTAAAAAAGAAGATTTTGCTTACAACAAAGGCAACTCAAAAACCTACCAAATGGGCTGTATTTATCAGCTTGAAGAAGCAGAAAGTGCTTTGGTTCCCTTTGTTTATATATGTTTTAGTCCGACGGATTTAGTTTATGCAAAATTTTATAAACATTGGTTTTTAGCTCATGGATTGGATCGTCAGTTAAAGAAAATCATTACTTCTGGAGCCAGAGGAGATGGTTTATTGAATGTCAACACTGATGACTTCTTCAATTTAAGAATTCCATTTCCACCGAAAGAAGAACAAACCGCCATTGCCCGGGTCTTGCAGGCAGCCGATAAAGAAATACAACTGCTCAAAACCAAAACCGAAAAACTGCGCGAGCAAAAAAAGGGTATGATGCAGGTGTTGCTGACGGGGAAGAAGAGAATAAAAATAAAAACTGTTTAACCCATGAATACATCTGAAATTTTTAAAGAGTTCCTTTCAAATATCAAGATTAAAGATGATAAAGCTGATGACATTTCATATCGTTATGGTCGTATTACTAAGGCATTGAATCAGGAATTTCGTGAAACCGATTCGAAAACAGCAAATAGCTTGCAAGTTGGTTCATATGGACGATATACCGGAATTGAAGGCATTTCAGACTTAGATATGCTATATATTATGCCTGTTTCAAAGTGGACAGACTATAATAAAGTCGGAGGTCAAACAAAATTGCTGCAAGATACCAAAACTGCAATTTCAAAAACCTATTTTTCATCTGACATTACGGTGAACAGATGCGTGGTTACTGTAAATTTTACAAATTCCCATATTGATGTACAACCAGTTTTTGAAATAGAAGATCAAGATTACAAATACCCGGATACATATGGAGATGGTTCATGGAGAATTACAAAACCAAGAAAGGAGATGGATGCTATGCTAGAGTTTGAAGTAAATAAGAATCGAAATCTTAGAAGACTTTGTAAAATGGCCAGATCATGGAAAAACAAGCATGGCGTTTTTATGGGAGGTCTTTTGATAGATACACTGGGTTATAGTTTTTTAAAATCAACCACCCATTATGATGAAAAGAGTTTTGCTTATTACGATGAAATGTGCAGAGACTTTTTTAAGTATTTATATGACCAGCCCAAAGATCAGACAGAATATGGAGCTTTAGGAAGTAAACAACGGGTAAAGGTTAAAAAATCATTTAAGAGAAAGGCAAAAAAGGCTTATGATTTGGCCGAGGAAGCGATTGAAGCAGATACCGACAAAATAAAACACACTAAGTGGCGAGATATTTTTGGAAATGATTTTCCGAAATATGAAAGTGAAGAAAAAGAAGCACTGAATATTAATTCAAGTTGCAGAAATACAGAGGTATTTATTGAATCATATTATCCCGTTGATATTCAGTACGATTTAAAAATTGATTGCGAAATAAAGCAAAATGGTTATCGAGACGGTTTACTAAGAGAATTTCTCTTCAAGAAGATTAGGTTGATGCCTAATAAATCTTTAAGATTTTTTATTGAGAAAATAGACGTTCCTGCTCCTTATGCAGTAAAATGGAAAGTAACAAATCGGGGTGAACAAGCAATAAAAAGAGATTGTATCAGAGGGCAAATAATAGATGATCTAGGTTCTTTTGAACGAAAAGAAAGTACAAACTTTAAAGGAAGCCATTTCGTGGAGTGTTATATTATTAAGGATACTATTGTAGTTGCTAGAGATATAATTGATGTTCCAATTTCAGAATATTAAAAACAGAATTATGAATGAACAAAAAAACTTATTAGAATCTCAGATAAGAGAAATTTATGGAAGGGTAGTTTACACACACAAAACCCACGAAAAATGTGCTGATGTTCTAAAAACAAGAAGTGATTGCTTGAAATTCGCTGAAATTTTCCTGTCCGCAGCAACAACAACGAGTATTTTAGTTGTAGTGTTCGGTGAAGGAAAAGCATTTCAATTTATTGCCGTACTTTGTTCAACCTTTTTGCTTGGGATAACACTTTATTCAAAAGATTTCAATTTACTGGCAATTGCCGAGAAGCATAAACATGCTGCATTAAATATCCTTGAAATTAGAGAAAAACTTTTGTCTTTGCTCGTTGACATTAAAATGGGTAATAAAGAAATGAGTCAACTTCAGCAAACAAGAGATGGACTAAATGAACAACTTGTTAATACATACAGGGGTGCACCAAAAACAATAAACAAAGCTTATACATTAGCTTCTAAAGCGTTGCAGGTGAACGAAGAGTTTACTCTATCTGATATAGAAATCGATAAATTCTTACCGGAAAGTTTAAGAAGAAATTAAAATGGATACACCAAGTTTCAAAGAAGACCACATCAGCCAGATACCTGCGCTACAGTTATTGCAAAATCTGGGTTATGCCTACTTAAGCCCTGAAGAAGCAGAAAAGCTGCGTGGAGGTAAAACAAGCAATGTATTGCTGGAAGATATTTTGCGTAAGCAGTTGAAAGAAATCAATTCTGAAAAGCGAATCAGCTCAACAAAGACAACATACATCAGCGATACCAATATTGAAAACGGTATTCGGGCTTTGAAGGAACTGCCCATGAATGAAGGATACATTGCTGCCTGCGAAACTGCCTACAATATAATTACGCTGGGAAAAACTTTTGATCAGAGTTTCGACGGCGATAAGAAAAGCATAACGCTTCAATACATCGACTGGAAAAATCAGGATAACAATGTTTATCATGTTACCGAAGAATACAGTGTAATGCGCAGCACAAGCAAAGAGCATTACCGGCCCGATTTGGTATTGTTTGTAAATGGGATTCCGGTTTGCGTAATCGAGTGCAAACGGCCCGATATGAAAGAGCCACTAAAACAAGCCATAAGTCAGCACTTGCGAAGCCAGCAGGAAGATGGTATCCGTGCATTGTATGTATATTCTCAAATCACATTGAGTCTGGCAACACAGGAATCCGCTTATGCCACCAATGGCACACCCGAGAAGTTTTGGGCTAAATGGGAAGAGAAATTTATTACTGAGGAGGAAGAAAAGATATACAAAAACGAATTACAGGAACTGAAAAACAGGGTTTTAAGTCTGGAGCAAAAGAACAAACTATTTGCCGACCGATTTAATTACGTTAGGCAGTACTTTGACGCTTTGGAGACCAAAAATATTCTGCCAACGGTTCAGGACCAATATTTATTTGGTTTGTGCAGGCCGGAACGATTGTTGGATATCATTTTCAGTTTTATTCTATTCGATAACGGAGAAAAGAAAATTGCCCGGTACCAGCAATTTTTCGCCATAAAAAAAACCATGCAACACATTCTTACCCTTTCTCCTTTGGGGCGAGAAGGAGAGGGGCTGCGAAGAAAAGGCGGAGTAATCTGGCATACTCAGGGCAGCGGAAAATCTTTGACAATGGTAATGCTTGCCCAGGCCATTGCAATGGAAAGATCAATCCGAAATCCAAAAATAGTTTTGGTAACCGACCGCACTGACCTGGATAACCAGATAACAGGTACATTCCGGAAATGTGGAATGTTTGTGGAGAACGCCACAACCGGCCAGCGATTGGTTGAATTGCTGAAGAGTAAAAGCGATTCGGTGGTTACAACCATCATAAACAAGTTTGTGGCGGCAATAAAGAAAATCAGCAGGCCACTGGAAAACCACGACATTTTTGTGCTGGTTGATGAAGGTCACCGAACTCAGCATGGAACCTTTAACATTGAAATGCAGAAAACCTTGCCCAATGCGTGTTTCATCGCCATAACAGGTACACCGCTTTTTAAAAAAGACAAAAGTACAGCGGCAAAATTTGGAGGTATTATTGATGCTTACACCGTTGATCAGGCTGTAAAAGACAAAGCGGTTGTGCCTCTATTATACGAGGGTAGATTGGCAAGACAGATGGTAAATGAAAGTCCGCTTGATACCTTTTTTTCAATGATTTCGGAACCACTATCGGAATATCAGAAAACTGATTTCAAAAAGAAATTCAGCCGGGCTGATCAGCTCAATGGCGCTCAACAGAAAATATATGCCATTGCCTGGAACATCAGTCTGCATTTTAGAGATAACTGGCAAGGCACTCCATTCAAAGGACAACTGGTTTGCGATAAAAAAATAAATGCAATTCGTTATAAAGAGTTTTTGGATGAAATTGGTATTGTTAGCGGCGAAGTTCTGATCTCATCCATTGACGAAAGAGAAGGCGAAGACAGCGCTTATGAAAAATCGAATGAGATAGAAAATAAGTTCTGGAAAAAGATGATGGATGAACATGGCAATTCGAAAACCTATGAAAAAAACATCATTAGCCGATTCAAAAATCAGAAAGACCCTGAGATTATTATTGTTGTAGATAAGTTGTTGACGGGCTTTGATGAACCAAAGAATACAGTATTATATCTCACCAGAAATTTGCAAGGTCATAAATTATTGCAGGCCATTGCTCGTGTAAACCGTATTTATTCTGACAAGGAGTTTGGATACATCATTGATTATTACGGAGTGATTGAAAGCCTCGATGATGCATTACTTATGTATTCATCCTTCGAAGATTTTGATGAAGAAGATTTGGATGGAACACTTGTAAATATTGCCGATGAAATTAAAAAACTGCCGCAGAAGCATTCTGAATTATGGGATATTTTTAAAACCATTGCCAATAAGCGAGATGCCGAAGCTTATCAGCTTTTGTTAAAAGATGAAGCAATCCGTTCTCAGTTTTACGATAAGCTGGCAGCATTTGCAAAAGGTTTGAAACTGGCACTTTCTTCTATTCAGTTTCATAATGAAGTGGACGAAAAAATAAGAAATCGTTATAAAGAAGATTTGACGATGTTCTTAAAACTTCGGTTGACAGTAGTTAAACGATACAGTGATTCTGTGGATTACAGCCAGTACGAAGGCCAGATTCAAAAGCTGATTGACACCCATATAACCACCGAAAAGGTGGAAGTGATAACTGAACTTGTAAACATTTTCGACAAGGAGAAATTTCAGCAGGAAGTTGAAAATACGACAGGAAAGGCAGCAAAGGCAGATAAAATTGCCAGCAGAACAGCAAAACATATTTCAGAGAAGATGGATGAAGATCCTGCTTTTTACAAAAAGTTTTCGCAAATGCTGAAGGAAACCATCGTCGATTATGAAGCCAAACGAATCAATGAAACTCAATATCTTGGCAGGGTTAAGGAAATTATGGGAAATGTATTGGCTCATACCGACAGAGATATTCCTGAAGCATTAAGAGAGAAAGATATTGCCAAAGCCTTTTACGGCTTAACTGTTGAGTCACTTGGCGAAAAAATTCAGGATCCAATTGTAAAAAGGGAGATTTCAACCCAGGCAGCTATAAACATCGATAATATGATTCAAAAAGCTGTTCTTGATAACGATAAATCAATTATCGACTGGCAATATAAAACAAACATTACCGGAAAGTTGCAAATTGAAATTGGAGATTATTTGATTGATGAAGTTCGCGATAAATACAATATCAACTGGACTTTTGGTGAATTGGACGAAATTGCCAATAAGTGCATTGACGTTGCTAAAATCCGCTATAAGTAATGACTGAAGCTATACAATTCGGAAGCAAAATCATTGATTTTAGTTTGGAATATTC
>CAYMXK010000162.1:0-9841 GCA_964393915.1 uncultured Prolixibacteraceae bacterium | reverse complement strand
AAATATTGAGCAGGGTGGAAGTCAATAAACCACCAAGCACCACAACAGCCATCGGACTTTGTATTTCATTCCCCGGCATATCGCCATTCACAACAAGCGGGATAAGAGCCAGTGCAGCGGTTAACGCGGTCATAAGAATAGGATTAAGCCTGTCCATTGAGCCATGCATAACCGTTTCACGCAATGCCTTGTCAGACTCCTGCATCTGCTGGTACTTGGATATCAGAAGAATCCCGTTTCGGGTAGCAATACCAAACAGGGTGATGAATCCGATTACCGATGGGATGCTCACCACTCCCGAGGAGAGGAAAACAGCCAATACGCCGCCAATCAGGGCTAACGGCAGGTTTAACAGGACTATTGCTGAAAGTGTCAGATTACGGAATTCACCATACAGGAGCAGGAAGATCACCATTACGGCGAGGATAGAGGTTATCAGCAATATGCGTGACGCTCTCTGTGCACTTTCAAATTGTCCGCCGTATTCGAGCCTGTACCCTTCGGGCAAAACTATTTCATTTTCGATCGTACTCATTATATCATCAACCACCCCTTTTAAGTCCCTGCCCGAGACATTTGCCGACACAACTATTTTACGCTGAACATTTTCCCGGCTGATCGAGTTGGGCCCACCAACAGAGACAATCTCGGCCACCTCTTCCAGCGGTATTTTCCCTCCGGTTCCGGTGTCAATCAGGGCTGATTTAACCTGCTCAATGCTTCCGGTGTAATTTTTATTCAGGCGCAAAACCAAATCAAATCTTCGTTGCCCTTCATAGATATCCGACAGCTTTTCTCCGGCGAAGGCCAATTCTATGAATTTATTAAAATCTTCGACTGATATGCCATATCTGGCCAGCATTCCTCTGTTGGCGCGAACCTGAAGCTGCGGCGTTTCAGTCTGCTGATCCACCGAAACATCTACCAGACCGTCGATTCCATCGATGGCATTCTGGATCTGGTTCCCCAGAATAAACATATATCCCAGGTCTGTTCCGAAAAGCTTAATGGCTATATTCGCCCGGGTTCCGGAAAGCATATGGTCAATACGATGCCCCAACGGCTGCCCGATGGAATAAGCCATTCCGGGAATTCCTGAAAGCGTAGTCCGCACATCGGCGAGAAATTCATCCCTGTCCCGGTCTGTTAAATTGAAATTGACATCCAGTTCGGCAGAGTTGCTGGGTTGTGCGTGTTCGTCAAGTTCACCCCGCCCGGTTCGTCTGGCTGTGCCGGTTACTTCAGGGATTTTCAGCAGTTCTTCCTCCATCAGGTTGCCCAACCGGGAGTTTTCGATAAGGGAAACCCCGGGCTTTGTCACGGCTGAAATAACAAGTGAACCTTCGTTAAATTCAGGAAGGAAGCTTTTGCCCAGAGTAAAAAAGAGTGCCAGCGTAATCAGGAACAATCCGAATGTCGGATATAAAACTTTTTTCTTGTTGTTTAGCACCCAGTTAAGTGATTTAGCGTAAACACCGGAAAGCTTCCTGGACACCCACTTTTCTTTTTCATTCCTCTCAAGATATTTGTCGCTACCCAGCATCATTTTACACATCAACGGGGTAACGGTTAATGCCACCAAAGTAGAAGAAGAAATGGCCACTATAAAAGCTATACCCAGTGGAACAAGCATTCGGCCTTCCATTCCGGAAAGGAAAAATAAAGGGGTAAAACTTGCAATGATAATCAGGGTAGAGTTCAGAATCGGAATACGAACCTCTTTGGATGCTTCATACACGACAGTAAAGACTGATTCACGCTCTGCTTCCGGCAACATGTAATTTTGCCGTAGCCTTTTATATACGTTCTCAACATCTACAATGGCATCATCAACGATTACACCGATTGCAATACACATACCTCCGAGTGTCATTGTGTTGATGTTCATCCCTAAAAAGTGTAATACAATCACAGTAGCCAGCAACGAAAGAGGGATTGTCACGACAGATATAATCGTGGTGCGGAAACTACCGAGGAACAGGTACAGAATAATGATTACGAATATTGCACCTTCAATTAACGCCCGACCTACATTTTTCACCGAAGCCTCAATAAAATCGGCCTGCCGGAATATCCGGGTATCCATTTTTACGTCGGGTGGCAGTGTTCTTTGCAGCTCAGCCAGATTCTGTTCAATATTCCGGGTTACATTTAACGTGTTGATATTGGGCTGTTTAGAGACAGCCAATATAACTGCCGGAGTGGCATTCTGAGAGGCATCCCCCATTTTAACGGCACTGCCGATGACCAATTCTGCCACGTCGGAAAGCACAACCGGGTTTCCATTCACCGTCTTTATAAATGTAGATCCGAGTTCTTCGAGGTCGGTAGTTCTGGCCATTCCGCGAAGAACATATTCATTTCCGAAGTCGCGGATTACTCCTCCTGCTGAATTGGCGCTTAAAGTCCTTCCAACTTCTTCCAACCGGCTCATGGTAACACCATACATGTTCATTTTCTGCGGATCGGCAAGAATCTGGTACTGTTTGTAATCCCCTCCGATAATGGTAACCTGCGATACGCCACCGGTTGCCAGGATCGAAGGCTTTACAACCCATTCAGCAATGGTCCTGACCTCCATTAAAGAGGTAGAATCGGATTGCAGCCCGATCAATAAAATTTCGCCCATGACGCTCGATTGCGGTGCCAGAATGGGAGTTACCCCGTCGGGCAGTGAACCACCCAGCATCACCATTTTTTCGCTCACAATCTGGCGGGCTTTAAAAATATCCGTACCCCAGTCAAATTCAACCCATACGAAAGAAAATCCCTGCAGGGATGCTGAACGCACACGGCGAACATCTGTGGCACCATTCACTGCTGTCTCAACCGGGAACGATACCAACCGTTCCACTTCCTCTGATGCCATGCCATGTGCATCGGTCATGATCACTACAGTCGGGGCGGTGAGGTCCGGGAAAACATCAATATCCATCTTTTGCGATATGTATGTTCCTCCCGAGATCAGCAGTATTACTCCCAAAATAATAAAGAGTTTATTACTGAGAGAAAACTCAATTATCCTGTTTAACATTTTCTTTCAATTTAATGGGCATGCCCGTGTGTATCCAGCTGACCGGAAACCTGTGCCAGTTTTACCAGAATCGCACCTTTGCTCACCACCCGTTCAGATGAGGTAAGTCCTTCCTTTATTTCAGTACGGAAACCATCTGTTTTTCCGGCAACTACCGGGCGCTTCTCAAAGAATTCAGGGGTAATCTGCACAAAGACAAAATATGCACCCATCTCTTCAACTATTGACTCCCGGGGAACGGTGAGTGCCTGATCACTGGTTCTCAGCCGGATATACAGTTCAACAAAACTTCCGGGTAAAAGGCCGGCAGTGTTCTGCACCTGCAAGACAAGCGGAATGAGTGGATTTTGCAGATCAACGGATTTACCATACGAAATCACTTTACCTTTCAGATCTTCGAGGTTATACGTAAGGTTACTGTTCAACACCTTAATGCTTACGTCACTGATTGTGGTAAGTGCGTCAAAATATACAGGTTGTATTTCTGCTTTTATAAGAAGATCGCGGTTTTGAGATACAACAAGAACCGGTTGACCTGCTGCTGCATATTCTCCGTTACGAACCATAACTTGTTTCACAAAACCGTTCATAGATGAGGAAACGGACTGCTTCCCTGCTGAGAAATTTTTATGCAGATGGTTAAAGTTGACCTCAGCATTTCTGAATGCTGTTTCAGCTTCCATAAGGTCTCTTTCAGAAACAATGCGGTCTTTGGCCAGCTCTTTTTTACGCTCGTAATCAGACTTTGCCCTGTTAAGCTCAGAAGCAGCTTCATTATACCGGACGCCCAGGTTATTGTCAGCCAGGTCTCCACTGTCAATGGTGAACAGCACCTGTCCGGCATTGACAGATTGTCCGCCTGCAATACCACTTCCTGAAAATGCAACAATGCCGCCCGCTTTAGCTACGATAACTTTTTCATCACTCTGCGATGGCTGAATTTGAGCAATGGTCCTGATTATCTGACCAAAAGGTTCGTTTCTGGCTTCTTCAGTGGCGAAATCCACTTTCCAGCTCTGTTCTTTTGTAAACAGGACACCATTGCTGGCTGTCTCGACGGCATCTGCCGCTGCATGTTGGGCATCGTGTTCATTATCAAATATTTTGACGTTGGGAATGGTCAGCTGTGAATGACCGTCTGAAGTATTTATGTCGAAAATAAGTTTACCTGTCCCCACTGTGGAAGGTTTCAGTGAAAATAGAAATATTCCATCCCGGACAGGCTCTTCCACACTTTGACGAATCCCATCAGTACCCACGATAAGGCTGACCGTGATTTTTCCTTCTTTCAGGGGCTTGAAGTTTTCGAGCAGGGTGAAGTGAGCCAGAATATCGCTCTGTTGTCCAACCACGAATGGAACAGCCTCGGCAAATACTTCAAATTCATTGTTGTAAGCCGTAAGCCGCAAGCTTTCATCATGTTCGTGTTCCTCAGCTGTGCCACCTGGAGTATGGACACAAGCCATTAAGGTAATCGCTGTCAGCAACACCCCAACCAAATTATATGCTTTCATACCGGTGTTCTTTAATGTTTATGGGGTTTCCCGTCACCATGGTCATGCAGCTTGCCATCGCCATGGTCATGCGCAGGATTAACCGTGGAGGTGGTGCTGTCGGCTTCTACCTTGAAAGTTTCCTGTTCTGCCGGCCTTGTCGCCCCCTCAGCCGGATGATCCTGATGTACGGAACCATCCTCATGGGTATGTGTGCCGCTGCTCTTCTTTTTTGCGCCACCACAGGAGGCAAAACACAAAATGATGAGTGAAAAGATTAGTATGGCAATTGATATCTTTGATCTCATGATGTTAATGTTTAAATGTCTAAAATGTTCCTAATGAATTGAATAACAATGCTATTTAAAGCATCTAGATGCCTGAAATTATGCAAGAAATATTGCGGTTCCACAATTAACACGCAGGAGGTCCCCTGAAACATATTGGCTGACCTGTCTGTGATATAAACAATGCCGGAATATCCGGACTTTGTCTGACCAGCAATTCACCGTAATCCACTATTTCAGTCTCCTGAACAGGAGTAGCAACAATAAACTGGATATATTTTATATTCTTGAATATACTCAAATCAACCTGCGCTAATTGCTGTATTTTGGTTTGTTTCAGGCGCAGATATAAGTCATCAAGAAGGCAATCTTCGCTATGTTCATCTTCATGATCGTGGCTGACCGGAAAGTGGCTATTGTCATCTTCATGATCGTGGTTGGCCGGGGAATGGCTATGGTCATGGGAATGATCGTGGTGGTGATGGTGTTTAAAAATTCTGTCAATGAATGATTCGTAACTGATAGCAACTACAATCCTGTCATGATGGTGATGCGGTAGGAATGCATGGGCCAGGATTACCACCGTAGCCAGCAACATAAATAATATCCCGAAGGCCTTTTTCATTCTTTAATTTAAACTCCGTAACATTTCTGATAGCAAAGATATATAAATATGTTTATATCTTCCTTTTCAAATCACTATCAAATCTTTCCTTAATACTGAATCCTCAAAATTTCGACCCGAGAGGTTGTTTACGATCTTACCCCTCCGCTGCCAGGGAAAACAAACGAAATGCATTTATGCTATTAAAAAATTGCGTTTGGTGCTATACATCAAAATATAGCCTCTTTTGTTTGCATCGCGTAAAAAGGAATGGCTTACCAATGTTTCCACCAATGGTTGCTTTTGTAAAAATGGATTCAACAATTTGTCAATTCTCTTTTCTGTAACACCTATCCTTTTTGCAAATTCCACAAAATCACTTTTACCAAGATGTCCCCTCTTTTTGTATTGCTCACTTTTAAAATCATCAGCAAATAATCCTCTATCCAAGGCAAAATCTGTATCGTCCACATGTAGCCTGGTATTAACCAAATCATAGGCAGGGCTTAATAAGTAATCTCCTTTTGTTGATTCAAGCAACGCAAAGTTTTTTAAGTGTGCATCTCCATTTGAGAACAAAAAGTTAAACACTACCAGGGAAAAATATTTTTCTATTTCTACCCTCCATGCAGGTACGTATTTTTGAATCAACCATGCAACCTCTTCATAGCTGTATTCATATTTAAAATTGGCTCCGGCATTGTCTTTTGTTTTACCTGCCAGCGAGGCAAAATCTTCTTTGCCAAATTTGCTTCCATCATCTTTTACATCAAACCGTTTTGTAATGAAGGCTGGTGTACCGTTCTTAAAAAATATCATGGCATTTTCCGCAGTGTTTATTCCATACACCTGTTTGGCTATTTGCAATGTCAGGTGTTCGTTGGCCGGCACCTGGTCAACTTTCTTCAAATCTCTCGGTATTGGCTTGAGTATATATGTTCCCTGTTCGCCTTCGTTTGTCAGCCGCAACTGATTTTTTTCAAGCAGCAGACTTAATTTCTCCTGCACACCCGATATGGAAATGCGCTTACGGTTTTCCATAAACAGCTCAGCAACCTCTTCGCTTTGCTGAGGTTGTTCGTACGGTAAAACATGATTAACCTTTTTACCGTTAAACAAATTCCTTAAGCAACCTGGACTATAAGTCTCAAAACCCTCTGCCAAAGTTCCCGGGCAATATTTTAATACATCCAAATTCATTATGCTGCAACTGGTTTTACGGTTACTGCTCCTATGGTATCATATTGTGCCGTTGCCATGAGTAACCCGAAATTATCTTCTTCATCAATCCTCAATTGAGTGCTTTGTAATTTTCTGTTTACGCCTTCGCTAAGCATGTTAAAAAAAAACGGAAATAAAAACTCACTTCTGTATTCCTTCTTGTTTTTAGGAAGCGTTAAACTGATAGCCGGTTGGTTGATGTCATTAAAGTAATTGTCGTCATATTGGAAAATAAAACGCTGGCGGGTTTCTTCTGTGAGTGTGCCTGCCAATATTCCGCTACGATATACTTCTACCTTTCTCATTTATCTATTGCTGCCTTTTAACTTCCAATTTTAGCTCCATACCCAAAACCTCAGCCAGCTTAATCAACACATCCAACGAAGGATTGCCCTGTCCTCTTTCCACCTTATACAGAGTATTGGTGCTTATTTGTGCCAACTCTGCCAGATGTGGCTGAGTAATTTTCAACTCTTTCCTTCTCTCTTTTATGGATTGCCCAATATGCTCAATTAACATTATAGTGTGATTTATTGGTCAAAAATAAGAATTAATATTCAACCACACAACTAAAATCACATTATAATATGATTTACACTGATGCTACAAGATTAAAGGCTATGAATACTTTAAAAATCATATTATAATGTGATTCCCGATTTTTAAACTCGGTTAGTTTATAGCCTCTGCAAACCAGGTGGGAAGACCTGACCTGGGAAGAAAAGATGATAAGGGAAAATGTCTGAGATTTTTTGGCCGGTCTCAAAATAATTCTTTATACTTGTTAACGGGTTTTTTGTTTTTGTACACCATGAGAAATACTGATACTTCAGTTTTTTCGGGTAATAAACTTTCTTACATTTTGAACAATTCAGTCTAAAACGAAAATATGTTTACTAAAAATTTTTACAATTACACATTCATTCTATTGATGACTTTAATGGTCTTTTTTGTATCCTGTAATCAAAAATCAGAAAAGCATCTTTATCCGCTTGACCCTGAAATAAAAACACTCTCGGAAGATTTGCACAGTCAGGCATATAAGGATGTGGTGAATACAATGATTTATCAGGATCTGATAGAAGAATGGAAACGGGTAGCAACTGCGGATAACTATATCGTTTTCAGAGAAAACCATGGTGGGATGGAAAAAATCAAAGCTGATTCACTATTGTCAAAGTCCTACGAAGAAAGGAGACAAATTGCCATTGATTTTCTTGCTTTTATGGAGGAAGCTATTCGGAGCAAAAACAGAATTCCCGGTTTTGATCTTGAGCAGGCAGAGCAGCTAATGCTTTCGGAAATGAAACGTTCTGAAGCGCTGCAGGATTTTGAAGAGATGAATATTAAGCCTGTTATGGCAGCCCGTGGCGCAGAAAAGCAATGGCCGGGTTTTCGGGGACCAACCGGGCAGGGGATTGCCAGAGGAAAAAAGTTCCCGCAAACATGGAGTACAACGGAAAATGTTGCTTGGAAAGTTACTTTAACGGGCAGAGGCAACAGTTCTCCGGTTGTTTGGGATAACAGGATTTTTATTACCTCAGCATCTGAAGATGGTAAAATCCGCGAACTGTATTGTTATAATCGCAAAAACGGCGACCTGCTGTGGAAAGGTGCCGCACCCGTTCCTGAAAACATTGAAAGACTATACTGGAAAAATTCTTATGCATCATCAACCCCGGTAACTGATGGCGAAAGAGTTATCGTTTTCTTCGGAAACAGTGGCATGGTGTGTTTCAACATGGATGGTGAATTGCAATGGACCCGGGATTTAGGAGAATTCACAACTACCCACGGACCGGGAACAAATCCGGTGCTTTATAAAAACAAGGTAATACTGATTCAGGATCAAAACCGGGGTGAATCACTATTTGTTGCTTTGGATAAGCAAACCGGTGAAATTCTTTGGCAAAAAGAACGTGAAAGTGTAATGGGTTGGTCAAGCCCGATCCTCGTTCATGTTGATGGTCACGATGAACTTATATACAACGGTTCGCACAATGTAAAAGGCTACAACCCGGATACGGGCGAAGAAATCTGGAATTTAAATGGCTCAACCAGAGAAGCAGTGCCAATTATTGTTTCAGGGGGTGGTTTGTTTTATTCTGCTTCTGGCCGCAACGGAACCATTATGGCCATTCGTCCTGGTGGGAAAGGAGAAATTACTGACACACATAAATTGTGGTTCAACGAACGGGGTGGGCCTCATGTTCCTTCGCCGGTTTATTACAAAGAGCGCTTGTATATTATTACTGATACCGGAGTTGCAACTTGCCTGAACGCCCTGAATGGAAAGACTATCTGGCGCCATCGCCTGGAAGGCCGTTTCTCGATGTCGCCGGTTCTTATTGGTGATAAAATTATGGTAACCAATGAAATGGGCTTAACAACCATATTTAAAGCCGGAGACTCCTTTGAAGCACTTGCTCAAAACGATTTAGAGGAAGAGACTTTGAGCACCCCTGCATTGTTGGATGGCAAACTATATTTTAGAACGGCTGCGCATCTATACTGTATCGGGAAATAGGCATATTATTCCATATTCCGATTTGGAATATTCGTGATTCGCGAATCGTGTCATATGATTCATCGTCGCAAGTTTTTCGGAGATGGAACGGCCAAGGGGTTCCGCGGCAGTGGAAACATTCATGCCGGTAAACACATTATTTACACCCAAGTCGATTACCTTATCAGTAAAGTCTCCGCCCACAAAAGTCCAGTTTTGGGTATTCGAAGTCAGATAAGCGACGCCTGCCTCAAACGTCGCAGTTGAAAAATTATTACCCAGAACCAGCCCGTTTTTGCTGTAATTCCTCAGATAAAGCGCCAATTCTCCATGACCACTAAACTTGTTGCTTCGTATAACCACGCCATCGGTAAATAAACTCACAATTCCCCATTCATACCCATCGGTCATGTTAAACTGATTGTTCCTAACCTGGAAAGCCATCGGAATGTCGCCCGGATTTGTATAGGTACGCCTGTTTCTTAGATACAATGCATATTCTGCGTGGTCCAGATTGAAAACATTGTCGATTACATTGAAGAGTGATGGTTTTTCCGGGTTTTCATTTTTCAGGTATGGGTACCAGGGATAATCATCCAAGTCAAGTCCGTAACTATAAGGAGGAATATTAAATGTGTTTCCTGCCACCAAAACTTCACTATCCCTGCATTCCCATACTCCTCCTGCCTGATCAAT
>CAYMXK010000161.1:0-9841 GCA_964393915.1 uncultured Prolixibacteraceae bacterium | reverse complement strand
TCCATACTTGAAACCGCTTTTGGATCAGATTTCGGGTATAGAGAATACCCTGGCTTTATGGAAAGTGCAATGTTTAAAGTAATGGGCAGCAATACGCCCTCAGGGTGGCTCTATAATTATGCCGATAGTAAAGATATGCCTTCTGTTGACGGGGATATCCAGTTGGCATGGTTTGCGGTTCAAACGGGCAAGAGCTTGTTTTTTGAAAAGGAGAAGTTTCTGATACCTGCTGAAGAAATCAGACTGAGTTATATTACAGGCTCTGCCCTGGCATGGATGTGCCAGTATGAACCAAAATCAGACAAAGAGCCACCTGCTGTATGGGTGGGTAAAGGAAGAAGTCCGGTGGCGTTTTTCACCGGAAAAGGAAAAAACAGCGATTACTACTTCGCAGCAAAGGGCGGATGTGGTGCCGTAAGTCATGGCAATATGGATGCGGGCTCATTTATTTTCGAACTGAACGGGGTCCGCTGGAGCATAGATCCGGGTATCCAGGACTACATGATTGGCGAACAGGGATTTGATTTATGGCGCCAGTGCCAGGATTGCGAAAGGTGGGAATTGTTGACCAAAAACAACCATGGACACAGTACCATTACTGTAGATGACAAGCGTCATATTGTTGATGGATATGCACTTGTAAATAATTATAAAAAAGGAAAAAAACCGTCAGTTACATTTGATTTAACTCCTACCTTTGAAGGACAACTGATAAGTGCATTCAGAAAATTTACAAAAGATAGTGAACGATCTTTGCTTATTGAAGACAAAATTCAACCAAATGAAACTGCGGAGTTAGTAACCTGGCAATTTATCACCCAGGCTGATGCCAGGATCGTGAAAGATGGTGTTGAGCTAAATCAGGATGGCCGGAAATTGAAGCTAAACAATCTCTCACACCCGGGCATAGAATTTAAAATAGTCTCACTCGATCCGCCACCGCACAGAATCGATAAACAAATGGACAATCTCAAAAGGATTGAACTTAGGGTACCGGTTTTAAACCTTGATGATGAATCGTTTAATATTAAGGTTCAACTGATTGGAGAATAGATTATACCACTGGCATATAAAACGACAGGCAAATGAGAAATATTTTAATTTCAATACTTTAAGGCTACCGTGTACAACAAATTTTTAAAACCATAATACCATGAAAAGCGAATCTTCAAGAAGAAAATTTATTCAGACTGCTGCGTTGGGTGCTGCCGCACTGACAACAGGAATTTCAACTGCTTCTGCTTCAGAAATGAATCCCGGAGCAAGGAAAAAAATGCCTCCGCTTAAACTGGGGATAATGACCTATAACCTGGGTAAGGACTGGGATATTGATACCCTGATAAAAAACTGTGCTGAAACAGGCTGGGTACATGCAGAACTGAGAACCACCCATAAACACGGAGTGGAGGTTACTCTCAGTAAACAGCAACGTGCAGAGGTAAAAAAGCGTTTCAAGGATTCGCCTCTGGAAGCAATTAGTCTGGCCAGTGCATTTCAGTACCAATATGCCGATCAGGCAGAGGTGAGGAAAAACATTGAAGGCACCAAAGAGTTTCTGCAATTAGCTGCCGATGTCGGAGCCATTGGTATCAGGGTATTCCCCAATGCATTTCCTGAAGGGGTAGACAGGGAAAAGACCATGGAGCAAATTGGAAAATCGTTGGCCGAAGTAGGTCAATATGGCCATAACCTGGGAGTGGATGTAAGGGTTTGCGTGCATGGCAACGGAACCAATTCAGTGCCTGTTATTAAAAAGATTATTGACTATTCAAACAGCCCATATGTGTATGTGAACTGGAACTGCGATCCTACCGATGCACAGGGCAAAGGAATTGTTGCCAATTTCAATTCGGTGAAAGACAGGATCAGAGGGGTGCATTTGCACGAGCTCACCAGCGATTACCCGTACCGGACTTTCCTCAAACTCCTCAGGGAATCAGGTTACAATGGGTACTGCAATGCCGAGATAAGTGAAAGCTGCGAACCCATCCGCCTGATGCAGTATTACAAATCGCTGTTTATGGCCCTTCAGGATGAACTTTGAGATTACACCAGTTTCACAGTAATTTTTCATTGATTAATCAATTAAATATAACGATATGAAACCAATAAAGAGAAGAGAATTCCTGAACAACTCAGCCGTCACTGCTGCCGGGATCGTGGTTGCTCCTTCATTCATAAGGAATATGATTACCGACAGTCCTAATGAAAGGGTGAATGTGGCACTGATTGGCATTGCAGGGAAAAGGCCCAGTGTCAGGGGCAGTATTAACGGCCGGGGGATTGCGCACATAAATATGTATTCAAAAATACCTAATGTGAAGATCACCACTTTATGCGATGTGGACGAGCGCCTCTTTCCTGCCAATATAAAGCTGATCGAGGAAAAATTCGGAGCAACTCCCAAAACCGAGTATGATTTTCGCAAGGTGCTTTCTGACAAGGATATCGATGTAGTTTCAATTGCCACGCCTGATCACTGGCATGCCTTAATGACCATCATGGCCTGCCAGGCTGGAAAGGACGTGTATGTTGAAAAGCCTGTCTGTTTTACAATTAATGAAGGCAGGAAAATGGTGGAGGCCGCCCGTAAATATAACCGGATTGTACAGGCAGGTATCTGCTACCGCGACAGTAAGGCTGTAAATGAAGGCATCAAATTCGTTCATGATGGTAAACTTGGCAAAGTGTATATGGCCAAAGGTGTCACTTACCGGTACCGCGAATCGATCGGCAAGGTAGCCGACAGCCCTGTTCCTGAAGGATTGCACTGGGATCTTTTTCTGGGCCCGGCGCCTTATCGTCCCTATAACGAAAACAGGTTCCTTTACAACTGGCATTTCTTCTGGGATACGGGTGCCACCACAGAATTTGGCAACAACGGAATCTACCGCATGGATACAGCCCGTTGGGCACTTAACAAGAATGAGCATCCTGTATCAGTGAACTGCACTGGTGGCAAATATTGCAGGGACGATGACCAGGAGGTTCCCAATCTCCTGATGGCAGATTACGTTTACAGCGACGGTGTAATTATTCAAAACGAAGCAAGGTGCCTTTCCACCAATCCGGAAGGATTGCCAGGATCAGGTGATATATTTATTTACAGCGATCAGGGTTGGATGACCTTTAACAACAATGGATATAAAACCTATTTCGGCAAAAATAATGAACCCGGTCCGGCAAAATCAGACAGCGATTTTGCACCTGAAGAACTGCACGACGGTTGGAGGAACCTCATAGATTGCGTGAGAAGCGGTCGCAGAGAAGATCTCGATAACGATATTCTGGAAGGTCATATGTCGGCTGCACTTGGCCACCTGGGGGTTATTTCATTACGCATGGGGCGTAAGCTGGAATTCGATCCGAAAACAGAGAAATTCGTCAATGACAAGGAAGCTGACAAACTTCTGACACGGGATTACCGTGCACCTTTTATCGTTCCTGATAACGTCTAAAGGATTGGTTATTTGCCTCAGGCACCGGATTGCAGTTCAGTTACTGGAAGGATAGGTAAACTATATAATGTAAGGTCTTAAAGAGGAAACTTTTTATGAATGATTCTATTTGCCACGAAGGCACGAAGACACTAAGTTGCACCAAGTATTGAATGTCAGTTGATTAAATCTTGTTTTTCTTGGTGCCTTGGTGGCTTTGTGGCGAAAAAGGCTTTCCGGAGTAGCCTCAATATTGATATGTGATAAATGAACTGAAAAATTTAAAATCCATGAATCAAAATCCAAGAAGGAGATTTCTGAACAAAATAATTGGTGGAAGCATAGGCCTTGGGGCATTGTCATCATTGTCGTTTAATTTTAAGGGTAAAATCATCCGGCACTCTGAGAATGAGCTCCCAATTTTTAACACCGTTGATATTTGTGTATTAGGAGGAAGTTGTACCGGAGTTTTTGCTGCCGTGCAGGCTGCAAGATTAGGTGCAAAAGTTGCAATTATTGAAAAACAAAATGCTTTTGGAGGAGTAGCTACCAATGCACTTGTGAATATATGGCACTCCTTATACGATACTGAATTCAAACAACAAATTATTGCTGGTCTGACCTCGGAAATATTAGGTAGATTATCCTATAGAAATGCCATTAAATATGAGAATAATATCCGGGGTGCAAATGTTACTTTTAATTCTCAGGAATTGAAGATTGAACTTGACGAGGTAATTGTTGAATCTGGAATACATCCATATCTTCACACACTATTTTCCGAACCTGTTCTTGATGAACAGGATAATTTAACTGGAGTCATTGTAGATAATAAATCCGGAAGAGGTATTATTAATGCAAAATATTTTATTGATGCTACAGGCGACGGAGATTTAGCTTTCAGACTTGGATTAAAAAATTACACGTATGAATTGATACAACCTCCGACAACTACTGCCCATATTGAAAATTGGGATTATGGAGAATTTAACAGACTTTACAAGTTGCATCGGGAGGAATTTGATATTCCTGAAGGTTTTGTCTGGGGAGCAGATGTGACGGGAACTTCTTCGCATATGCTGGCCGGAACCAGAGTCTTTAAAGTTAATTGCGCCATCGCCGATGATCTGACAAGAGCTGAAATTGAGGGCCGTCGCCAGGTGAGGGCCATAATGGATATGAATCGCAAATATGGTAACAGGGAATTAGGGCTTACTGCGTTATCTTCTCATATTGGAATACGCGAAACACGGCATATTGAATGCATGTACAAGGTTTCTGATGATGATGGGTTGAGCGGTAAACGATTTGAAGATGCAATTGCGAACGGGAGTTACCGTTTCGACCTGCATCGTCAGGACAAACCTGGAATTACATTCAAATATCTTGACGGCAAGGAAACTTATGTGGTCCCCGGCCAACCGACAGTTGCCGGAAGGTGGCGCGAAGAAACCAAAACAAATCCAACCTTTTATCAGATCCCTTTAAGATCAATTACACCGCAGAAATATGGCAATTTAATGATAGCAGGCAGAATGCTCGATGCTGAAATAACTGCCTTTTCAGGAATTCGGGTAATGGTAAATATGAACCAATTGGGAGAGGCGGCCGGAGTAGCCTCGTATCTGGCCTTACATCAAAACAAAAAAGTGCAGGATCTTGATCCGGAAGAGGTAAGGACCACACTTAAAAAAGGAGGTTCTATAATAATTTGATTATTCTGCGATATTGGAAACAGACTCTAAATGACATCTTAAATGCGAAAGCAATAATACGGTTGTCACTTTCAATTTTAATAGGATATTTAAACGGCTTCTTTCAAAGCTAAGCACAAAATAAGAATAAGGATAAAATATTCAAAAAATGAGCACTATCTTCTATTTGATACTATTTGTAATAATTGGTTTTCCGCTCTCCGGAAAAAATGTTGAAGAAATTGACCGTAAGTCATTGGTTAACAGACATAATATTATTGATGCGGGAATAGACGATATTTTACCGCTGGGAAACGGAAAATTCTGTTTCGGGGTTGACGCCACAGGTTTGCAAACTTTCGGCGGAAATATTATGAGCGACTGGGCATGGCATAGCTATCCCTTGCCCGAAGGTGCCACAATGGATGATGTTCCTGAAACAGGGACCATCGAAACAGGCAGGATAACAAAACCGATGCAAAAAGCTTCGGCCAGGGAGGACGTCCGCGGTTGGATGTTCCGGAATCCACACAGGTTTACAATGGGCAGGATCCGTTTTATCAGAGCAAACGGAGATACAATTGCCCACAATGAAATAGAAGTTGTTGAAAGAAAACTTGATATCTGGCAGGGAATACATAATACTGCCTTTAAAATTGATGGTAAATATCAGGTTCAGGTAAAAACAGTGGTTCATCCGGCAGACGATATTATTGCTTTCCATGTTGAATCTGATTATTTTATGAATCAGGGACTAGCCATTGAGTTGTCTTTTCCTTATCCTATGAACCAACGGAACAGACGGATTAACATCCCCTGGCATGGTTACTGGGATTTGCAGGACAGACATTCTACCGTCGCCGTAATAAATAACAGGAAAGTGGTTTTTAAAAGAGAGGTTGATGATACCCAATATACTGGCAGCTGGCTGTGGAATGACAGAAATGCTGAAATTGAGGAATCCAGCGATGAGCATACATTTATTTTAAAACCTTCCGGTAATTCAATTGAATTTA
Source organism: uncultured Prolixibacteraceae bacterium (assembly GCA_964393915.1). Taxonomy (GTDB): domain Bacteria; phylum Bacteroidota; class Bacteroidia; order Bacteroidales; family Prolixibacteraceae; genus UBA1413. The sequence goes on along the minus strand of CAYMXK010000161.1, from coordinate 3,694 downwards.
TATGTGCTTTTGGAAAAAATGAATCTCAACATTTCTCAGCGGAGTACGGAAAAATTGAAAAAATAACTTCCACATCGTGGATTTCTTACTGGAAAAGCGGAGGAGCTGTTGATTTATCGGAAAGTAAAGATGTCCGATGGAAAGAATTGGAAAGAAGAGTGGTTTTATCACAATATCTGATGAAAACACAATCATCGGGATTATGGCCTCCTTCCGAACTTTCGTTAATGGGAGTTGATCCATGGAGCACCCAGTTTCATATGGAAATGATTTGGTGGCATATGGCGCATTATGCCTTATGGGACAGGTGGAATTTAGCTACTGAATCCTTGTCGTGTTACCAGAAATTTTTGCCTGTTGCCCGTAAACTGGCTCATCAATTCGGCTACAAAGGTGCAAAATGGGGCAAGCAGGTAGGACCTGAAGGCAGGACAGCCCCATGGAACGGATCATTTTTGCTTCACTGGCAGCAGCCACACCCAATTTTCTTTGCTGAACTTGACTACAGATTAAATCCAACGAAAGAAACGCTTTTAAAATGGGATACAATTATCTTTGAAACGGCTGAATACATGGTCGATTTTCCAACATTGGGAGATGACGGCAAATTTCATCTTACGCCCGTCAGAACAGCCAATGAGAACGGCGATGGGAAAGATCCTGCGTTCGAATTGGCTTACTGGCATTGGGCACTGGATAAAGCCATTGAATGGAGGGAAAGGATGAATAAGGAAAAGGTGGAGAAATGGGAAAATGTGCTGAAAAATCTAGCCCCGCTTCCTCAGAATGAAGGTGTATACCTGTTTTGCGAAGGGTGGAATGAAACTTATTCTGAACTGAATGAAGGGCATCCGGATCCGTTGGGAACGGTTGCATTTTTACCGGTCACCGGTGTCATTGATAAGGAGGTGGCTTCAAAAACTGTCCTGAAAATATTCGATGAATGGAAATGGGAAAATACATGGGGTTGGGATTTTCCCTGGGCTGCCATGGCGGCAGCAAGGATGGACAAGCCTCAGATAGCCATTGATATACTTTTGAAAGAGGTGAAAAAAAACAGTTATACGGTAAATGGTATAAACGATGGGTGGTATTTCCCGGGGAACGGTGGCGTTCTGTATGCTGTTGCCATGATGGCTGCAGGCTGGGATGGAGCGCCAAACAAAAATGCACCTGGTTTTCCTGATGACGGTAGCTGGGTAGTAAAATGGGAAGGTCTTAATAAGGCTTTCTGATATTGTCAGCCATTTAATAATTTTAAACTTTTTTTACCGGCAGATTTTGATCAGAATGGAATTGTCAAACGAGTAACAATAAAATTTTCAAGAGAGTTACATCGAAATGCAAAAGCATTCTATCGAATACCGAAAAACAGACACTGAAACAGCGCTCCCGCTCATTCCTGCGAAGGCAGGAAACCAGGCAATGTCCACTGGATTCCCACTTTCGTGAGAATGAGGTGCAGGGGTAGAAATGAGATAAATACCTTTAAAAACTAACAATTATAAGGAGATGAAAATTTCAAGCGTACTGCTGATACTGCTGATCTGTTTTAATAGTTACGGCCAGCAACCTGTTGATAATGAGTATACGGGTATCGAATACATAAAATTAAAATCTGAACTCTGCAGGGGTTGGAATACCTGGAATACCAAAAGCGTTTTGTCGCATGTTTTGCTTCCTGAGGCAGTTTCGATCGATTTTTACCTGAAGGACAACAGAACCGGGAAAATATTGAAAGAGGCATTGATGGGCAGAAGGGGCCAGGAGGCAGAAACGATATTGCCAACTGCCCATTCCTATGATGGTTCCTACACTGAATTAACCATAACCTGGAGCGATATCAAAATGACGGTCCAATCTACTGCCCACGAAAAAGATATCTGTTTCCTTCTAACTCCGCTTGGCGGCAACCCTGATGGGGAAGTATTGATCAGCCCTAACGAAATCTGGTGGGACAGGGACGGAAAGGTTGAAATTGCAGAAGGTATGCTGATATTTGATCTTCCTTCGGGGAAAATTAATTTGTATGCAAAGGGCAAAACGGAAATTGCGGAGGAAGCCGGAACAAAGTATCTGGCATTTCCGGCCGGAAAGGAAATTGCATTGTCTACAAATCATGATTTTACTCCTGCCAACATCAGGGAGAAGATAGCAGTTGCCAAAGCAAATCATGAAGCGAATAAAAACAAATACGGAGAAAACAGGGAGCTCTACCATGCCATGCAAAATTCCTTGTCATGGAATGTCATTTACGAGCCCGAAGAACAAAGGGAACTGACTACTGTAAGCCGACTGTGGAACATGTACCGCGGGGGATACGTAATCTTCTGCTGGGACAACTATTTCGCGGCATATATGCATTCTCTGGACAATAAAAACCTCGCCTATGCCAATGCCATTGAAATGACCAATGCCATTACAGAATCCGGATTTGTCCCCAATTTAAGTGCCTCGAAGGGCATAAAAAGCAGTGACCGGTCTCAGCCGCCAGTGGGGTCATTTGTAGTGCGGGAAATTTACCGGAATTACAAGGAAAAGTGGTTTTTACACGAAGTATTTCAAAAGCTGCTTACATGGAACCGCTGGTGGCCTGAAAACAGGGATAATAATGGATTTTTATGCTGGGGATCTTCACCATTTGAACCCTACCTGAGAAATCTGGATAAACACGCTCATACGGCCTTTGGTGCAGCCCTGGAATCGGGTCTCGACAATTCCCCGATGTATGATGATATTCCTTTCGACACGGTCAGTAACCAGCTGATGTTGGCCGACGTCGGGTTAATGAGCCTGTATGTAATGGATTGTGAGGCACTGGCTGATATTGCCGCGGAATTGGGGAAAGATGACATCAGGAAGGAGCTGATTGAAAGAGCTGAAAAATACAGAAGAAACCTGAATAAACTCTGGGATGACAAAAAAGGCATCTATTTAAACAAACGGCTGGATACCAATGAGTTCAGCAATAAAATTTCACCAACCAATTTTTATCCGTTATTGGCAAATGCCCCAACACAAAAGCAGGCTGAAAGAATGGTGAATGAGCATTTCTATAATCCCGATGAATTTTGGGGAGAATATATGTTGCCATCCATCGCATTCAATGACCCTGATTACGACGGGAGTGATTACTGGAGAGGGAGAGTCTGGGGACCGATGAACTTCCTTGTATATCTGGGATTTAGCAATTACGAGCTTGAAAATGCCCGCAAGGACCTGGTTTCAAAATCAAAGGAGCTTTTTCTAAAACAGTGGCTGGAGAACGGATATATCTGCGAGAATTACAATTCGCAGACCGGAGAGTGCGACGACGTCAACCGCTGTGAACTGTTTTACCACTGGGGAGGATTACTTGGTTTTATTTCCCTGATTGAAGAGGGATATGTTAAAAATCCCATGGAAATTTTGAAATAGATGCAAATATTTGGGTACGCTGCACGCTAAACAGAATCTTCAGAGAATAATGACGTAGCTTCGTGTTTGCGCCATAAAACTTAACCGCAAGGTCCGCAAAGGCCTTCGCATAGGGCGCAAAAGGTTCACTTATAAACTGTTCCCTTTCTTAATTAACTGTATTTCTTTGCGTTCATTGCGCTTTCTCCTTGCGTCCATTGCGGTTAAGATTTCAACCTTCCATTGCGGTTAAATGGACTTTCTATACCCTCAATGCTTTTTATTAGGGATTTTCAGC
>CAYMXK010000160.1:0-9869 GCA_964393915.1 uncultured Prolixibacteraceae bacterium | reverse complement strand
TCCTTGAGCGAGACACCATGCTGCTCATAATTTAAGGTTTCCGGATTAAAACGGTACTTACTTTTAGCCATATACAAATATTTAAATTTTTTGATACAAATCCAAGGTTTTGATTATTTCGCCTAAATTTGCACACTTTGACAAAAACGATGATGCAAAGAATGCGCAAAAGTAACATTTATGCACGAAGATAGAGTTAAAGCATCATGCGTTTAATAATTTTTAACAAACAATGTTAATTGTAAAGTAATATATCATGTCGTTGAAATCCAAAGAAATACGTAAAGAATTCCTTGATTTTTTTGCTGAAAAAAAGCATCAGATTGTAGCCTCTGCACCTATGGTGGTGAAGGATGATCCCACCCTCATGTTTACTAACGCAGGGATGAACCAGTTTAAAGATATTTTTCTGGGCAATGATCCTGTGAAATGGAACAGGGTAGCTGATACCCAAAAATGCCTCCGTGTTTCCGGAAAGCACAATGATCTGGAGGAGGTAGGACTTGATACCTACCACCACACCATGTTTGAGATGCTTGGCAACTGGTCATTTGGTGATTATTTCAAGAAAGAAGCCATTGAATGGGCATGGGAACTGCTGGTCGAACGGCTGGGGATTTCGCCGGAACGGCTTTATGCCACGGTTTTTGAAGGGGATTTGTCTGAAAATCTCGAACGTGATGAGGAGGCCGCTGCACTTTGGGGAAAATTCCTTCCTTCAGAGCGAATTCTTAACGGAAGTAAAAAGGATAACTTCTGGGAAATGGGTGACAGTGGTCCGTGTGGTCCCTGTTCTGAAATACATGTGGATATCAGGGATGAAGCTGACAGGCAACTTGTTCCAGGGCGCGACCTGGTGAATAACGACCATCCTCAGGTAATTGAGATATGGAACCTTGTGTTCATCCAGTTTAACCGGAAAGCCAATGGTAACCTTGAAGAGTTGCCTGCCAGACATGTGGATACAGGAATGGGCTTCGAGCGGCTTTGCATGGTTATTCAGGGTAAAAAGTCAAACTACGACACGGATGTATTCCAGTCGATAATCTCAAAATTAGGCAGCCTCTGCGGAATAACTTATGGCGCCGATGAGAAATCGGATATAGCCATGCGCGTGATTGCTGATCACCTGCGGGCAGTCTCTTTTGCCATTGCAGATGGACAGTTGCCTTCAAACAACAAGGCGGGATATGTTATTCGCCGCATCCTCCGGAGGGCGGTGCGCTATGGTTACACTTTTCTCTCTTTCAGGGAACCATTTATTTATAAGCTGGTCGAGGCCCTTAAAAATACCATGGGGGAACTGTTCCCCGAACTTTCGGCACAGCAAAACTTAATTGAGAAGGTTATTCACGAGGAGGAGGAGTCTTTCCTGCGGACCCTTGAAACTGGAATAAAGTTACTCGAGCAGCTCACCGATAAGGCCAGAAGTGAGAAGAGAAATGAGATTTCAGGAAAAGATGCCTTTACGCTCTACGATACTTTCGGCTTTCCACTTGACCTTACCCAGCTCATTGCCAGGGAAAACGGACTTACAGTCAATTCAGCTGAATTTGACAGCGAAATGCAGGTTCAGAAAGACCGCTCCAGGAATGCAGCTGTTCAGGAAACTGATGACTGGGTTGAACTGAAGAAAATCGAAAAGGTGGAGTTTGTGGGTTATACTGATGTTGAGACAGATACAAGAATTGCCCGCTACCGCAAAGTTACCCAGAAAGGGAAAACCTATTATCAGCTGGTATTGGAAAGAACCCCGTTTTATGCGGAATCGGGAGGCCAGGTAGGCGATACGGGCTATATTCAAAGCGACACTGAAAAGTTATCAGTTGTAGATACCCAGAAGGAGAACAACCTGGTTATTCATATCGTAAATAAACTGCCTGTAAATCCGGAGGCTGCGTTCAGGGCTGTGGTAAACCTTGAGGCCCGCCAGCAAACCGAGAACAACCATACAGCCACCCATTTGCTTGACCACGCACTTCGCGAGATTCTTGGCAAACATGTGGAACAAAAAGGTTCACTGGTGCACCCTGATTATCTGCGGTTTGACTTTTCACATTTCGGTAAAGTGACCCACGATGAGCTTGAGGCAATACAAAAGATGGTAAACAAAATGATCAGACAAAATATTTCTCAGGATGAGATGGCCGGGGTATCTTTCGATGCAGCCCGTGAAATGGGGGCCATCGCGCTTTTTGGCGAGAAATATGGTGACACGGTCCGGGTTATCAGGTTTGGTGATTCCATAGAGTTGTGCGGTGGAACGCATGTCCATTCTACCGGCCAGATCGGCCAGTTTATTATATTGTCGGAAAGTGCCATTTCTGCCGGCATCAGACGAATTGAGGCAATTACCGGCGATAAGGCCGATCAATATATCAGGGAGAAGCTTGATGAATTGGCAGAAACCAGGGCTCTCTTCAGTCAGACCAGCAACCTCAGGAAATCGGTTGAATTGCTGATGGAGGATAATGCAAGGCTTCGTAAGCAGATCGGGGAGTTTGAACGTCAGGCTGCCTCAGGCATCAAAGAGGAACTGAAGCGGAACATGGAACGGCTGGGGGATGTAAATGTGATAGCTGCACAGGCTTCACTTGGCTCGGCTCAGGCTGTCAAAGACCTGGCTTACCAGCTTAAGGGTGAAATCTCCAATCTCTACCTTGTTCTGGGTGTTGAAATTGACGGCAAACCATCAATTACCGTAATGATCTCTGAAGATTTGGTGAAAAGCAAGGGGCTTGACGCCGGGAAAATTGTAAGGGAGGCTGGTAAGGAGATAAAGGGAGGCGGAGGTGGTCAGCCATTCTATGCCACTGCCGGAGGGAAAGATGTGGCAGGATTGCCTGCAGCCATTGCCAAAGCCAAATCATTTATTTTTGCAGAAATCTGAAATTTTCTTTCCTGAATATAAAAATCCACATGCCTAAGGACCTTGGGTATGTGGATTTTTTTTATTTTTACAGAATGGCAAAGGAACAGATTTACAAAGGTAGTTTAAACGCTATCATTCTCAAGTTGTTAAAAGACCAGGGCCGGATGTATGGTTATGAAATCACCCGTCGGGTGGAGGAGCTGACTTCGGGTGATCTGGTCATCACCGAGGGAGCTTTATATCCGCTGTTGCACAAGCTGGAAGCCGATGGTCTGGTGGAGAGCGAGCTTGTCACTGTCTGTAGCCGGCCCAGAAAGTATTATATCCTGACTGAAAAGGGGCATCGTGAAACGGTTTCCAGAATCAGTGAGATACATGATTATCTGGCCAATATGCATTTAATGTTTCATCCGGCAATTCATACCATCAAATGAGAAAAAAAGTCACAGAAGACCAGGTTGAGAAGCTCTTTCAGTTTTGTCGTGACCATTATGTGCCGTTTTACGACCTGCAGGTAGAGTTGGTCGATCATATGGCCTCTTCCATTGAGGATCAATGGAATTCAGATCCGGATATTCCGTTCGACAAGGCTTTGCATAACAGTTTCAAAAGCTTCGGGGTATACGGATTCAGTCGGATAAAAAGGCTTAAGGCCAGGGAGTTGAGAAGGAATAACCGTCGTCTGATCTACCAGGTATTCCTGAATTTTTACCGATGGCCCAAACTTCTGCTGACTGTTCTGCTTTCTTTACTTCTTTTCACATTGTTACGGATTGCCCCGAATGATTTCTGGATACTGGGTGTTGTGGTCCTAATCTACACTGTAATGACACTCTATTCCCTGCATTTGGCAAAAAATTACCGGATAAGCGTAGTTCCCGGCATGCGGTTTATGTATGTAGATTTCCTGAAGCAGGCCCGTGCTTCGGTAATGGGAGCCATACAATTGCCAGCCATATTTTGGAATATTATCGGAAGAACGGCTGATTTTCATTTTGAGACAGGTCTGTTTCTTTCCATGGTTTTATCGATCGGTCTTGTGGCATTGGGTTTTCTACTGTATATCGATCTTTTTGTCCTGCCAGTTAAAGTAAAGGAAAACTTCATGGCTGTTTACGGTAAATTTGCTGTAAGCCAAGTTGTTTAAGCTGGGCCTTTTTTTGTATCTTTCACACCTTAACCTGAATAGGAACCAATATGGATAACCAGCAAAACATCGAACGGGAAATATTCTCAAAACTTGCCCGGCTTTGCAGTCGCTCAGAGGAGTGTTCCCCTGATTTGCGCAAGAAAATCAGGGACCTGGGTGGAGATCAGTTGATGGAGGAGAATATTATTCAGCGTCTTCAGGATGAAAAATACCTCAATGACGAGCGCTATGTCAGGGCGTATGTCAGGGACAAATTCAGGCTGAACCAGTGGGGACGCATTAAAATGCGATACTATCTGAAAATGAAAGGTTTGTCAGACAAGCTAATTGAAACCGGATTTGAGGAGATAGACGACGACCAATATATTAAACTTCTGGTGAAGACCATGAAAGACAAGGCAAAAACGATTAAGAAGAGCAATAAGTTTGAAAAAATGGGGCAGTTGATACGGTTTGCCCAGGGACGGGGATTCGAACCTGAACTCATACACCGGCACATGAATACTGTAATCCAGTAAGTGCTGAATCTTCGCACAGGAAGAAAATATGGATAACGGGCACTCAACATTGGCGTTACTTTTTCCTTACCTTTGCCCCCGAATTTAAAATGTACTAAAATGGTTTTTAAAGAACAGGTCAACGACCTTGTACAGCGCCGTGACGCGCTGAGGAGGCATCTTTGACTACGATACGAGGTTATTACAGTTACAGGAAGAAGAATTAAAAACACAGGATCCCGAGTTTTGGAACAATCCAAAGGAGGCAGAGGAGCAGATGCGGAGCATCCGCACAATAAAAGCATGGACCGATGGTTTCCTGTTAGTAAGTAAGCTGGTCGACGATTTGTTGGTGCTGTTTGAGTTTTTCGAGGCAGGAGAGGCAACAGTGGATGAGCTGGACAAGGCCTATGCTGAAACTCTTCAGGAGATCGAAGCACTTGAAGCCAAAAACATGTTGCGCAACGAAGAGGATCATCTGGGGGCTGTTCTGCGTATCAATGCCGGTGCCGGCGGCACAGAGAGCAACGATTGGGCAGATATGCTTCTGCGAATGTACACGCGGTGGTGCGAAAAGGAAAAGTATCAGGTGAAAGTAATGGATATGCAGCCGGGCGATGAAGTGGGTATTAAGAGTGTTACCCTCGAGATTGAAGGTGAATATGCCTATGGGTATCTGAAAAGTGAAAATGGTGTTCACCGGTTGGTAAGACTTTCTCCTTTTAATGCACAAAACAAGAGACAAACCTCTTTTTCATCTGTTTTTGTTGCACCCCTTGTTGACGATACAATAGAGATTGATATCAATCCGGGCGACATTACCTGGGATACATTCCGCAGTGGCGGTGCCGGTGGCCAAAATGTGAACAAGGTGGAAACCGGGGTCAGACTGAGGCATGCCCCTTCGGGGATTGTGATCGAAAATACCGAAAGCCGTTCGCAGCTGGGAAATAAGGAAAACGCAATGCGCCTGTTGAAATCACAGTTGTATGAGCTTGAACTGCGAAAGCGGCGTGAAAAAGTGGCTGAGATAGAATCAAACAAGAAGAGAATTGAATGGGGTTCGCAAATCCGTTCCTATACCCTCCAGCCCTACAAATTGGTCAAGGATGTCAGGACCGGATATGAAAGTTCCAATGCCCAGGCTGTGCTTGACGGCGACATAGACGGCTTTATCAAGGCCTTTCTCATGGAATTCGGTGGAGAGTAAGACCAGATCGATTTTGGAATTTGACCGGGTTGACATATATTTTAATCCTTTTATAATGCAGATAACCGCTGAGGAGCAATTGGCGTACACATAATCCAGGGGATAGAAAAAAGATTTGTCACTTTTCTTTGATAATTCCAATGTTTTAAGGATATTAGGACGTTTATAAATTATGTGTCACAGGAGGGCAATATGTTCAAGATAGATTGGGAAGAGATGTTTATCAACCGTGAGATCAGCTGGTTGTCGTTTAACGAACGGGTTCTTCAGGAGGCCGAAGATCTCAATGTGCCTCTTTTTGAACGGATTCGGTTCATCGGAATCTTCTCCAATAACCTTGATGAATTCTTTCGTGTAAGGGTGGCTGCAGTGCGCCGGATGGTTGATTTCGGCCGCGACGAGGAAAACCTTTTGGGGCCGCTCACTCCCCGCGATCTTCATGAGCAGATACAGGAAATTGTTATAAGGCAGCAATCCAAGGTGCAGGAGGTCTTTGCCACCATATTGGAGGAGTTAAGAAAGGATGATATTTTCCTGATCAACGAGAAGCAGCTGAATCATGCGCAGGGAGTAGTGGTCAGAAAATATTTTCAGGAAAAAGTTCTCCCCAACCTGGTGCCCATCATGCTGTCAAAAAAAGCATCCTTCCCCTATCTGCGCGACAGATCGGTTTATCTGGCAGTTAAACTATCAAGCCAATTTAACCCTGATGATTTTGCGTATTCCCTTATCAGGATTCCCAGCCGTTCAGTATCCCGGTTTTTTGTGTTGCCGCCTGCCGGAAACAAAAAGTATATCATCATGCTGGATGATATACTTCGCTATTGTTTTGACGACCTCTTCTTTTATTTCGATTACGACAAATATGAGGCCTATACCCTGAAAGTCACCCGGGATGCCGAGATTGATATTGATGATGACATCTCCAAATCATTTGTTGAGAAAATGGAGGATGGTGTCAAAAAGCGGAAGACAGGCAGGCCGGTCCGGCTGATATATGACCGGGAAATGCCCGATGATCTGTTGAAATTCATTCTAAAAAAGATGAAGATCGAAGACCAGGAAAATGCCGTACCAGGCGGGCGATACCATAACCATAAGGACTTTATGGACTTTCCGGAAATAGGGAAGCCTCACCATTACTATCCAAAACTTCCACCCTTCAGGCACAAGGATTTATTAATCCATACCAGTATCCTGAAGGTGTTGCGCAGGAAAGACGTCATGCTTCATTTTCCTTACCAGAAATTCGGACATTTGATAGACCTTTTGCGTGAAGCAGCCATTGATCCGCAGGTGGAAGAGATAGGGATTACCATTTATCGCGTAGCACCCGACTCCAAAGTGGTAAACGCATTGCTCAACGCCATCAGAAATGGAAAGAAGGTAACTGTGGTAATAGAGTTGCAGGCCAGATTTGATGAAGAAAACAATATTTTCTGGTCAGGAAAATTACAGGAGGAGGGCGCCAATGTCATTAACGGAATAACAGGGCTTAAGGTACATTGCAAACTGGCATGGATCAAGCGGCAGGAGGAAGGAGGTTTCCGGAATTATGCCTATATCGGAACTGGGAATTTCCATGAAGGAACGGCCCGTATTTATGCCGATGATGGACTTCTGACCTCAGACCCCCGTTTGGCTGACGAAGTGGCCAATGTTTTTGAATTTTTCAAGCATAACTTCAAGCATTTTAAATACAACCACCTGATAGTTAGTCCTTTTCAGATGCGTAAGAGCTTTCAGAAGATGATCAGGAACGAGATGAAGAATGCCAAAGCGGGAAAGGAGGCGTGGATCATTCTTAAAATGAACAGCCTGATTGATACGGAGATGATGTACAAATTATACGAGGCTGCACAGGCGGGAGTTAAGCTCAAGCTTATCGTAAGAGGAATCTTTGGTATGAAAACGGGGATTCCCGGTTTAAGCGACAACATCGAGGGCATCAGCATCGTGGATAAATACCTGGAGCACTCCCGGATTTTCGTGTTTGCCAACGGCGGGAACGAACGCTATTTTATCAGTTCTGCCGACTGGATGTCCCGCAACCTCAACCGGCGGATTGAAGTGGCAGTTCCGCTGTATGACCCTGAGATACAGCAGGAACTTAAGGAAATGCTCCTGATTCAGCTTAAAGACAATTCGAAGGCCCGCATACTCGACCAGGAGCTTTTAAACATCTACCAGCGTATTCATCCCGGAATGAAATTCAGGGCACAGGAAGATTATTACAACTATATCAGACACAAACACCATGTAGTGATGAGAATATATCATAATCCACGATGCGCAAAAAGCCGTGCGGCACTTAAATATTTGGAGAAGAGGGGATTTGATGTCGAGGTAAAAAACTACATGACAGAGGGAGTTACCGAAGCAGAACTGAAAACCATTCTGGTGAAAACCGGACTAAAGCCATATGAGTTGATTAGGGTACAGGAAGAGGAATACAAAAAGAATCTGAAGGGAAAACCTTTAACTGATGACCAATGGCTGGCAGAACTGGTTAAATGCCCAAAGTTGTTGCAAAGACCAATTGTCGTGAATGGGGATCATGCACTAATCGCACGGCTACCTGAAGAAATTGAGAAGATAGTCTGAATGATTTTGGTTTAGTTTAATGCATTGAGGTTGGCCTGCAACTGTTTGATTTCTATTTCAAGCTGGTTGCGCAGCTTTATTGCTTTGGACAATGCCAGGGCATCCTGAACCGCTTTTTTATCATAGTCTTCCAATACAATGTAGTGGTATCTTTTTCCAAGGAAAACTGCTTTTAACCGAAGGTTTGCATTGCCTGCAATAAACTCGATCACACCGTTGTCGCGCCCATTTCGGTAGGTGACTTTTTCCCATTTCGATTCGAGAAAATCACTGCGATGGTTATCCACTTCCGAAACTCCTACTGAGTCGGTGCGCGCACTAAGCCCCTGGTCGTAAACCCTCAGCCCGGTGTGGTCAAGCCATTGCTCTCCGTTGTAATTGCTCACCAGGGAGAGGTCGCCCCTTTCGTTCAGCAGGATCTGGATGTATGACCGGTTCCATGACCGTTCCCAGGTTTGCCGTTTGTGGAGGTATTGCGTATACCTGTCGAACTGGGTCTTCTCTGAATTGAAATTTTTTTCCAGTCCAATAATAGCCGCTTTAATTGTGTCAAGCTGAATTCCTTTTTGTTGCAGAATTTCCCATAATATCTCTTTTTTGAGGTTTTTTGCGGCATTAACAGAATAGGCAGCCTTTGGGAGCAAAATGGCGATGCTGTCAAGGTGAAGCAACGCATTCACCGTATCGTTCTGCTCAAGAAGGTTTCTTGCGAAATTGAGCCTGGCACGCGCCCGGTCTTCCTGCGAAGGGCCGCAGGATACAAGATATAACAGGATGGATATGGATAGAATTGCATATATTTTTTTCATCGCTCGTCGTTTTTGCAAAAATATACAAATTCTGCTCCATTTCCATATGCCAGTAGCGTATACATGTTATCAATTCGTTTTTATCGCAAAAAGAACTTTGGCTGAAAGTTTCGAATCCGATAGATTTTATCTATTTTTACGCAAAATCATTATCGGTAACCATGATAACGCTGACTCAGCTGGAATATATCGTTGCGGTGGATACTTACCGTCATTTTGGGCGGGCTGCCGAGAGTTGCTTTGTTACGCAGCCTACTTTATCAATGCAGATCAAAAAACTGGAGGAAGATCTGGAGGTAATAATTTTCGACAGAAGTAAACAGCCCTTGATTCCCACAGATGTGGGACAGCGCCTCGTCGATCAGGCAAAGGTGGTACTCTCGGAGTCTCAAGAGTTGAGAAATATCATCAAGGACCATAAAAACGAAGTATCGGGGCTCCTGCGTATAGGGGTGATCCCAACACTGGCGCCTTACCTTTTGCCCCTTTTTATCGGCCGCTACAAGCGTGCCTGGCCAAATATCATTATCAAGGTGGAGGAACTGACCACTGCCGGTATCATTGAGCTGCTTCACAAGGATCTGCTGGATGTGGGTATTCTGGTGACACCCCTGAAGGAGGAAAAGATCATTGAGAAACCTGTATTTTACGAAGAGATGATGATCTATGCGAACGAAAATCATCCGTTGCATCAGAAAGAGGAAGTCACTGTAAAGGATATTGCCAC
>CAYMXK010000159.1:0-9910 GCA_964393915.1 uncultured Prolixibacteraceae bacterium | reverse complement strand
GAAGAAAGTAATTTTTACGGAATTGGCCCCACGGCCTGTCGGGCCTTACAGCCAGGCTGTTGAAGCAAATGGGATGCTCTTTGTCGCCGGACAGGTTCCGCTCGATCCTGCTACAGGCAAAGTGGTCGAGGGTGGCATCAAGGAGCAGACCAGCAGGGTTCTTGATAATCTCGGTGCCATCCTGGAAGCCGCAGGTTACAATTTTGGCCACGTGGTAAAAACAACCTGCCTTCTAAGCAGCATGTCCGACTTTCAGTCTATGAATGAAATTTACTCAAGGTATTTTGATGCCTACCCGCCTTTAAATGTTCTGGTCGAAATTGAACTGATTGCCGCCAAATAAAAAAAAAGGCGCCTTACCAGCGCCTTTTATATTTCCTGAAAGTTGTCTGTTTCAGACAATAAATCAAATTATTCTGCAACTACATCTAAGTCAACATCCACATATACATCCTTGTGGAGTTTAACTTTTACCGCATAACTGCCAACTTCCTTAATATGGTCGTCAGTTACCACAATCTGTTTGCGTTCTACTTCATAACCACTTTTCTGAATGGCCTCGGCAATCATAAGCGGAGTGACAGAACCGAAGATTTTTCCGGTTTGGCTGGCTTTAGCTCCGATAGTGATTTTCAGGCTGGTCATACGATTGGCCAGTTTCTCAGCATCCTGCTTGATTTTTGCTTCTTTGTGCGCACGCTGCCTTTTGTTTTCAGCAAGCACTTTCTTAGCCGATGAGGTGGCAATAACTGCCATTTTCTGCGGGATAAGATAATTTCGGGCATATCCGTCCTTTACGGTAACGATTTCGTCTTTTTGCCCCAGTTTCTCAATTTCCTGAATTAATATAATTTCCATTCTACATTCTCCTACTTTAATTATTTCAACATATCGGCAACATAGGGCAACAATGCCAGGTGACGGGCGCGCTTGATTGAACGTGCCACTTTACGCTGGAATTTCAATGAAGTTCCTGTAAGGCGACGTGGAAGAATTTTCCCCTGTTCATTTAAGAACTTCTTCAGGAACTCAGGGTCCTTGTAGTCAACGTATTTGATCCCGTTCTTTTTAAAACGGCAATACTTCTTTTTCTTAATTTCAACCGACGGGGGAGTCAGGTATCTGATTTCACTTGAACTAGCTGTCATAATTTACGCCTCCTTTTCTGATTTGTCTTTCTGTAAATTTCTCCTCTTCTTGCTGTATTCCGCAGCATACTTATCAAGCCTTACCGTCATGAAACGGATAACTTTTTCGTCGCGGCGAAATTCGGTCTCGAATCTGTCGATAGAGCCTGTATTGGCCTTAAATTCGAAAAGGTGGTAAAAACCTGTGGATTTCTTTTGGATCGGGTAAGCCAGCTTTTTCATACCCCAGTCCTCTTCATGGATCATCTCTCCTCCGTTGTCGGTGATGATGTCCCTGAATTTTTTTACCGTTTCCTTTACCTGAGATTCAGATAAAACGGGTGTAATAATGAAAACGGCTTCATACTGATTCATCATTTGACATCAATTTTAATATTAAACACTAATTTTTTTGGTGGCGCAAAAGTATAAATAAATTGTTATTTATCAAACATATATCCTTTCTTTGAGTGGAATTATTAACAATGTCGCCAGTTGGTAATCTGAAAATCAGCTGATATCTGAATTTTTGTCTGGCCTGATGTTAATTCGTACCAATTATTTTGGACAATTTGAAAACTATTTCTACTTTCGTGTTCGTACACGGAAATGTTTTTTGGTGTTTATACAATATAATATTACATTTTATGGAAATTGGAAAATTTAGTTTTGGAATTGGTGATCGTTTTGAGCATCAAGGAGAAGCTCAGTTGAGAGCCATCAAAAAAGCTAAGGAAAAAGGGGTGGCTGTTACCCCTGTCTGGAACAAGAGCAACAGAGAACACAATATCGTACATTCAGAGCCAAAGGGTACCCGGCAGGAAGCCGATGCTGCTGTTGCAGCGCTTGAATGGGAAGGCCAATACCTTGTGGATGCTGATCATATCAACCTCTCAAACGTCGACAGGTTTATATCCACATCTGACTTTTTTACGCTGGATGTGGCTTCATGCATCAATAAACCTTCAACCCCTGAATCGGTTTGTGCTTTTAAGCAATCTTGCTCGGTTTTTGGTTCTACCGTAAATATTCCCGGAATCGACCAGCCTATTGAGGTTACGGAGGCGCTCCTCGACGAAGTGGCCGCCAAATTCCTGGCTGCAGTCCAGGAAGCCGGGAAAATATACCGCCGGATTGAATCGGTGAAGGGTATCGGGAAATTTGTTACCGAAGTTTCCATGGACGAGGTGGATACTCCCCAAACTCCGGTTGATATGTTTTTCATACTGAAGATGATCGCTGATCTTGGCATTCCCGCACAGACAATTGCTCCGAAGTTTACCGGACGCTTTAATAAGGGCGTCGATTATGTGGGTGATGTTGAACAGTTTGCCAAAGAGTTTGAGCAGGATTTGCTGGTAATCGACTATGCGGTTAAAAACTTTGGCTTGCCCGAAAACCTGAAGCTCAGCGTTCATTCAGGCAGCGACAAGTTCACCATTTATCCGGTAATGGCTGCTATCATAAAAAAATATGACAAAGGACTTCATGTGAAAACGGCCGGGACTACCTGGCTCGAAGAGATGATCGGACTGGCTGTTGCCGGGAATGAAGCCCTTGAGGCGGCTAAATATATCTATATTAAAGCATTGGCCAGAAAGGACGAATTATGCGGCCCTTATGCTGATGTTATTGATATCAATGACAGTCAGCTGCCTTCACCTGAAGAGGTGGCCGGATGGGATAGTGAAAAATTCGCCAATTCCCTAAGGCATATCCCGGGACACCCGGATTACAACCCCAATTTCAGGCAATTGATACACGTGGGCTATAAAGTGGCATCCGAAATGGGTGCAAAATATACCGACCTGCTTAAAAAATATAAAAATATTATAGGTCAGTGTGTTGAAGAGAACATTTACGACCGTCACTTATGCAGATTGTTTGACTTGTAATATAACCCGGTGAAAAATGTTTTACCAATCTGAATAGACCATAAAAAAATCAAAATATGAAACCTTTTATTCATGATGATTTTTTGCTGCAATCCGATGTTGCCCGGCAGCTATATCATCAGCATGCATCAAAAATGCCTGTATTCGACTACCATTGTCATATTCCGCCTCAGGATATCGCCAATGACAGGCAGTATACCAACCTGACTCAGATATGGCTGGCCGGTGACCATTATAAATGGCGTGCCATGCGTACCAACGGGGTGGCAGAGAAATACTGTACCGGAAATGCCAGTGATTGGGAGAAGTTCGAAAAATGGGCTGAAACCGTTCCACATACCCTTCGAAACCCGCTTTATCACTGGACACACCTTGAACTTAAGCGTTTTTTTGGCATCGACAAACTACTTAGTCCGGCCACGGCCAGGGAAATCTGGGACGAATGCAATGCCCTGCTTAACTCTCCGGACTACTCGGTCCGCAATATCATACGTATGGCCAATGTCCATACTATATGCACCACCGATGATCCGGCCGATAACCTGGAGCATCATCAAAGAATCAGGGAGAGTGGCTTTGAAGTGAATGTTTTGCCCGCATGGAGGCCCGATAAAGCCATGATGGTTGACGATCCCGGTTTTTTCAATGCATATGTCGATCAGCTTGCTCTGTCGGCAGACATGGAAATCCGCACATTCCATGATTTCATGGAGGCACTCGAAGAACGACACCAGTTTTTCCATTTAAATGGATGCCGGTTGTCGGACCACGGCCTGGAAACTGTATACGCCGAAGATTACGACGAGGGGGAGATACAGACAATATTCACCATCATCAGGGGAGGTGACCATCTTTCGAAAGAGGAAATACTGAAGTTTAAATCGTGCATGCTTCATGAATTTGGTGTCATGGACCACAGAAGAGGCTGGACACAACAGTACCACATCGGGGCACTGCGCAACAACAACATCCGGTTGCTTAAAACAGTCGGGCCCGATGCCGGATTTGACTCTATCGGCGACATGGACATCGCCCGCCCTTTGTCACGAATGCTCGGCCGTCTCGACCAGAGCGACCAGCTTTCCAAAACAATTCTGTACAATCTGAATCCCCGTGACAATGAATTGTATGCCACAATGATCGGAAATTTCCAGGATGGCACTGTACCCGGTAAAATGCAGTTTGGCTCCGGATGGTGGTTCCTCGACCAGAAAGATGGTATGGAAAAACAAATGCAGGCACTTTCCAGTTTGGGGCTCCTCAGTCGCTTTGTGGGTATGCTTACTGATTCACGCAGTTTTCTGTCCTATGTCCGTCATGAATATTTCAGGCGTACACTCTGTAATATGCTTGGAAATGATGTTGTTAACGGTGAAATCCCCCACGATATGAAGCTTCTGGGCGAAATGGTCGAGAATATATGTTTCAACAACGCTGAAGCCTATTTTAATTTCCCCAGGTTATAAAATATTTATTGGTTGGCTCTTGGTTGTCTTCTGTCGTTTTTTATCTTTGCAATCGATTGCATAAATTAAATTATTAATCAAAATCACTTTTCATAAATGAACAAGGTCGTTACTTTCGGAGAAATTATGCTGCGTCTGGCAACCCCGGGATTTTTAAGGTTCGGACAATCAGAAACCCTCACCGCAACTTTTGGCGGAGGTGAGGCCAATGTGGCCGTATCTTTGGCTAATTACGGAATTCCGGTTGATTTTGTGACCCGCCTGCCTAAAAACGATCTGGGCACTGCCTGTGCCATGGAGTTGCGCAAATTTGGCGTAGGGGTACAAAATATTGTGTACGGCGGAGATCGCATGGGTATCTATTTTTTGGAAACAGGCGCTGTCAGCCGAGGAAGCAAAGTGATCTACGACAGGGCCCATTCTTCGGTTTCAGAAATCAGGCCGGGGATGATCGACTGGGATAAAGTTTTTGAGGGAGCAACCTGGTTTCACTGGACGGGTATTACTCCGGCCATATCGCAGAGTGCAGCCGATGTTTGCCTCGAAGCCATCAACACGGCCAATGAAAAGGGGATTACTGTTTCCTGTGACCTCAACTACCGGAAGAATCTCTGGAAATTTGGCAAGAAAGCCTCTGAGTTAATGCCGGCATTGGTTCATGGTACAGATATCATCCTCGGAAATGAGGAAGATGCTGCCATGGTTTTAGGCATTTATCCCGAGGGTGTGGACGTAACCTCCGGCCATGTGGAAGCAGCAGCCTATGAATCGGTCTCCCGGCAGATCATGGCTCAGTACCCGCGATGCAGAAAAGTCATCACCACTTTAAGGGGATCCATCAATGCCAACCACAACAGCTGGACGGGAGTTCTCTGGGATGGATCGCAACTGTTTGAGGCACCTTCCTATCAGATTACGCACATCGTCGACAGGGTAGGAGGAGGGGACTCGTTTATGGGTGGTCTGATCTATGGACTGCTTACCTGGCCTGATGATGATCAGCGGGCACTGAATTTTGCGGTTGCCGCATCGTGTCTGAAGCATACCATCTATGGGGACTTCAACCGGGTTACAGTCGATGAAGTAGAGAAGCTGATGGGCGGCGATGCCTCAGGAAGGGTAGCTAGGTAAGTGCCGTTGCCTGGAGTTAAACATCCTTCGATTGGCAAATAATATAAGTATACACAATAACTTTATTGATATGGCTCGATTTTCCAGAATAGATGTTGCCCTGAAAATGAAACAAACCGGCATAATTCCGGTTTTCTACAGCGGGGATGCCGAATTGTGCAAAAAAGTAGTGAAAGCCTGTTATGAAGGTGGGATCCGCGTGTTTGAATTTACCAACCGCGGAGACTTTGCCTCGCTTGTTTTTGCTGAAGTTAATAAATGGGCAGTAAGCGAATGTCCGGAAATGATAATGGGAGTCGGCTCTGTTATTGATGCCGGTACCACTTCAATGTATATTGCTCTGGGTGCCAATTTCATTGTTTCACCACTTATCGATGAGGGTATGGCCGGAGTTTGCAATAAACGCAAGATTTCATGGAGCCCCGGTTGCGGATCGGTTACTGAAATCGGCAGGGCCCACGAGCTGGGAGCAGAGGTGGTTAAAATTTTCCCGGGTCAGCAGGTAGGAGGCCCTGAATTTGTTAAGGCAGTACTCGGGCCAATGCCATGGAGCAGTATCATGCCAACCGGGGGCGTTTCTCCCGATGAGGAAAATCTGACGAAATGGTTCAAAGCCGGAGTGCACTGTGTTGGTATGGGGTCACAACTTTTTCCGTCTGAAGTTCTAAAGAACGGCGATTTTAATTATATTTCGCAAAAATGCAGTGAGGCATTAGCGATTGTGCAAAAAATCAGAAACTAAAACTCAATCCTGATGATATTATCGAAATATTTGAAATTTTTTACCCTATTGACGGCTTTTGCGCTTGCTTCATGTTCCATACAGGAAGCAAAGGAATTAAAGCTGGCACATGGACTCCCTACCGATCACCCCGTTCACCATGCCATGGTATTTATGGCCGAACGTACAGGTGAACTGTCAGAAGGAAAACTCACCGTTGAGGTTTATCCGGCCGGACAGTTGGGTTCAGAACAGCAATGTGTGGAACTTGTGCAGATTGGCAGTCTGGCTATTACCAAAGTGTCTGCAGCTGCCCTCGAAAGTTTTGCCGAAGCCTATAAAGTATTTGGCCTGCCCTATATTTTCAGGTCCAAGGATCATTTTTTCAATGTGCTTGACGGGGATATTGGCAATGACCTTTTGGTCAGTACCGAAGACAAATGGATCCGCGGGCTGTGCTATTATGATGCCGGTTCACGCAGCTTCTATACCAAAACAAAACCCATAACCCATCCGGATGACTTGTCCGGGATGAAAATAAGGGTTATGCAGAGTATAACTGCCGTTGAAATGATGAAGGCATTGGGTGGATCCGCAACTCCTATATCATGGGGTGAACTCTATACCGCTTTGCAAAGCGGGGTGGTGGATGGAGCAGAAAACAACCCTCCCAGCCTCTACACTTCCCGGCACTATGAAGTATGTAAATATTTTTCACTCGATGAGCATACTTCGATACCCGATGTGTTGATCATAAGCCAGAAGACCTGGGATAAACTGACCCCGAAGGAGCAGGAGTGGTTAAAGCAGGCTGCTGATGAGTCGGCCATTTTGCAGCGTAAACTTTGGGCTGATTCTGAGATATTGTCCCTGGAGGAGGTAAAAAAAGCCGGAGTGGAAATTAATTACCCTGATAAACAGCCGTTTATAGATAAAGTTCAGCCCATATTTGAAAGTTACAAAAATCACCCTGAAATCTATTCTTACATCAAAAGAATAAGGGAAGTTGAATAAAACAGAACAAACCATGACGATAAGAAAAAAAATTGATAAAGGCCTTGAATGGACACTTGTATTTATAATGAGTGTTCTGGTCATTGATGTGCTCTGGCAGGTCACCAGCCGGTATTTGATGAAATCGCCCAGCAGCTTTACTGATGAGCTGGCAGGTTATCTGCTGGTCTGGGTAGGGCTCCTGGGTGCTGCCTATGTGGCAGGGCGACGCGAGCACCTGGCTATCGACATCCTGCTACAGAGGAGTTCTCCCCAACGCAGGTACAAGCTTGAATTGATTATAAGTGTGCTGATCATCATCTTTGCCGTAACGGTGATGGTAATTGGCGGATCATGGCTGGCCTATACCCGCTTCTTTTTGTCGGTGAAATCAGCGGCACTGGGATTACCCCTGGGATTTGTTTACCTTGTTCTTCCCATTAGCGGAGTATTGATTGCCTATTTTGATATCGACAACATGATAAAAATGATCAAACAAAACCGGAAAAACTAACATTATGGACTATTTGGAGATATTGATACTTGTCGTAAGTTTTGTTGTACTTCTGGTTCTGGGGGTTCCAATTGCTTTCAGCATAGGCATTTCGGGGATAATCACCATGCTGGTAAGCATAGATTTAATTCCGGCACTTACAACTTTTTCACACAGGATGGCCACAGGCCTCGACAGTTTTGCGATGCTGGCCATACCCTTCTTTATTCTTGCGGGAAACATTATGAACAGTGGAGGGATTGCCATCCGGCTGATTGATTTCGCCCGGGTGCTGGTAGGTACCATACCCGGCGGACTGGCCATGGTAAACGTGCTCGCCAACATGCTCTTCGGTGCGATTTCCGGTTCTGCTGCAGCCTCCGCATCTGCGATCGGCAGCATTATGGGGCCTGAAATGAAGAAAGAGGGTTATCCCGAAAATTTCAGCACGGCTGTGAATATTACCTCTGCCACCACAGGCCTGTCGATTCCACCAAGCAACATATTAATTATTTATTCCCTGGCAAGCGGCGGCGTTTCAATCACTGCCCTGTTCCTTGCCGGGTATATTCCCGGTTTACTGACCGGATTGGGAATCATGATCACAGCCATGGCCATGCTTATCTATAAAAAGCAAGGTATGCCGGCAATGGTCAAATCGTTAATGGTTGTTCTGGCCATTATTGTTGGTTTTTATATATTTTACCAAGGCATATCTTTTGCCCGCGGTAGTTTTAATAGCATAATTAACTGGATATTAGCCATTGCTCTTGCTGGCGCTTTTGCTGTATGGGGGTTTATTAAAACTAAAAACAACAAGGTCAAAGCACTCCATGGAATGCGGAAATTTTTGGATGCTG
Source organism: uncultured Prolixibacteraceae bacterium (assembly GCA_964393915.1). GTDB lineage: Bacteria > Bacteroidota > Bacteroidia > Bacteroidales > Prolixibacteraceae > UBA1413. Next base: position 1,224 of record CAYMXK010000159.1, on the reverse strand, counting down.
TTCCCAGTCTTTTACTGCTCATTATTGTAATTGGCGGGATCGTGGCTGGTTATTTCACTGCTACCGAAGCATCTGCCATGGCAGTTTTATATTCCCTGCTGCTGGCATTATTCTACGGTGAAATATCTATAAAAGACCTTCCTGCAATCATTCTGCGTTCGGTTCGCACTACCGCGATAGTTCTTTTGCTGGTGGCTACAAGTATTGCCTTGTCATGGATCATGGCCTATGAAAATATCCCTCAGAACGTGAGTGAAGGCTTGCTGAGCATATCCAGCAATCCGATTATGATTCTCCTCATAATTAACCTTATACTGCTGTTTGTGGGAATATTCATGGATATGACTCCGGCCGTGCTTATTTTTACTCCCATCTTCCTGCCTATTGTAACGGCAATGGGTGTCGATCCTGTGCACTTCGGAATCATTATGGTGCTTAACCTCAGTGTTGGATTATGTACGCCTCCTGTAGGGTCGGTGCTGTTTATCGGGTGCAGTGTATCGGGTCTGAGTATTGATAAGGTGATCAAACCGCTGATTCCCATGTTTATTGCAATGGTAGTTGTGTTGATGCTGGTTACCTATTTACCGCAGATCAGTCTATGGCTGCCCCAAAGCCTTGGCTTCTGACATAAATTCAATTGATGATATGAACCGGACATTTTTCACAAGGGAAATGTCCGGTTTTTATTTTCATGAAAAAGTTGTATTAACTGTCCCGTAATGAGCTTTATAATTGTAAATGTTTGGTTTTTAAAATTCTGCGCATACCATATTTTTGCTATTTGGTATTTGATAATTTCTTTCAGGAATAAAACACCGGTGCGTGTAGCAGATGCGAAACATTCAGCCAGGAACCTGATACCTGACACATTCCGGAGTGCCCGTAAGTCTGGCTTCATGACTGCCTTGGTATACGGATGTTGCTGGGAATCTAATGCATTGCGGTTACAATCTGGCCATAATCCTTTATGATTGCATCTGCCTCTGACTGGTACTGAAACTCCGAACCGGGACCGTTGTAAGCAATACAATACATACCTGCTGATTTGGCTGCGGTTATACCATTGGTTGAATCTTCGACTACAATACAATCTGCCGGAGCTGTTTTCAGCTTTTTGGCAGCCAAAAGGAAAATATCCGGGGCGGGCTTGCTTTTTCCTGCCATCCTGCTGTTAACGACCACATCAAAATAGGTGCGCAACCCTGTTTTGTCGAGGACGAT
>CAYMXK010000158.1:0-9916 GCA_964393915.1 uncultured Prolixibacteraceae bacterium | reverse complement strand
TAATCAATTTTTAGTATGACAGCAAAAACACTTTTTGATAAGATTTGGGACAGCCATGTTGTGAGGCAGGTCCCGCAAGGTCCTGATGTATTGTACATTGACCGCCACCTGGTTCACGAGGTAACCAGTCCGGTGGCCTTTCTGGGCCTTGAAAAACGCGGCCTAAAGGTTTTCAGGCCAGAGAATACCATCGCCACACCCGACCATAATGTGCCGACCATTAACCAGCACATGACCATCCAGGAAGATTTGTCGCGCCACCAGGTCGACATGCTTACCCGGAACTGCGAAAAGCACGGAATTCAACTGTGCGGACTTAACCATCCATGGCATGGCATAGTGCATGTAATCGGACCTGAACTGGGAATTACCCAGCCCGGCAGGACCATCGTATGCGGTGACAGCCATACCAGTACGCACGGGGCTTTTGGAGCTATTGCCTTCGGCATTGGCACTTCGGAAGTTGAAATGGTGCTGGCCAGTCAGTGTATCCTTCAACCAAAGCCAAAGCGCATGCGCATAACTGTCGATGGTGAACTGAAGAAGGGAGTAACTGCCAAAGACATTGCCCTGTACATTATTTCACAGATCTCCACCAGTGGTGGAACCGGTCACTTTATTGAATATGCCGGAAGTGCAATCAGCAGCCTCTCCATGGAGGGCCGGATGACCCTCTGCAACATGAGTATCGAAAGTGGCGCACGTGGCGGACTCATCGCGCCGGATGAAACCACCTTCAACTATATCAAAGGACGCGAATATGCCCCGGAAGGCGAAGAATGGGAAAAGACGCTGGCATACTGGAAAACGCTGCCGTCTGACAAAGATGCAATATTCGACACCGAATACCATTTTGATGCAGCCCACATCGAGCCGATGATTACCTATGGCACCAATCCGGGAATGGGAACGGGGGTTACCCAGAATATCCCCACCGGACAGGATCTGTCAGGTACCGACAAATTGACTTTCGAAAAATCGCTCGACTACATGGGCTATAAGCCCGGTGAGAAGATGCTTGGCAAATCCATCGACTTTGTGTTTGTCGGAAGTTGCACCAACGGACGGATTGAGGACCTGAGGGCCTTTGCCTCTTTTATCAAAGGGAAGAAAAAAGCCCCTTCGGTAACTGCCTGGGTCGTGCCCGGCTCAAAACAGGTTGAAAAAGCAGCACAGGAAGAAGGCCTGGTCGAAATCCTGACAGAGGCCGGTTTTGAACTCAGACAACCTGGTTGCTCGGCTTGTCTGGCAATGAACGACGATAAGATCCCTGAAGGGAAATACGCTGTTTCAACCTCGAACCGCAACTTTGAGGGACGGCAGGGACCCGGAGCACGCACGCTGCTGGCCAGTCCGCTGACCGCTGCAGCAGCAGCTATTACGGGAGTTATCAGCGACCCGCGAACATTTTTGAATGATTAATTATGAATGATGAATGATTATTTGGTTGTAGAAAGCGTGGTTTCAGACTATGAAAAAGGTTACCAGACTGGGGTACCGATTAATCGAAATGCCATGCAAACGAGGACATTAAGATATGCGCATGATTGTGTCGATCATGGACTTCAGTTTCAAAAAACGAAATTGGGTTACCACCTGCAGAACCAATTGATCAGGAGCTCAACGTCGGTTGCTGCCAATTACAGGGCCGCCAATCTGGCCCATTCAACAGCCGCATTTGCCGCAAAATTGTCGATTGTAATAGAAGAGGCTGATGAAAGTACATTTTGGCTTGAATTTGCCCTCGATAAAAGCGTAATTCAATCTGAAACAACAAACAAGCTGATCAAGGAAGGACAGGAACTAACCGCCATCTTTGTTGCCTCAGGAAAAACAATCCAAAACAACCTCCTGAAAAAAAATAGCAAATTGTAAATCATCAATTAATTATCAATCATCAATAATCATTAATAAATAATAAATAATAAATAAAATGGCTTACGATAAATTCAATAAAATAACCTCCCCTGCAGTACCCCTGCCGGTTGAAAACGTCGATACCGATCAGATCATACCAGCACGCTTTCTAAAAGCGGTTGAAAGGAAAGGTTTTGGAGACAATCTTTTCAGGGACTGGCGTTACGACAGAGCCAACCAGCCAAAGGCTGACTTTGTGCTCAACAACCCTGTTTATACAGGGAAAATCCTTATCGGAGGAAAGAACTTCGGTAGCGGCTCAAGCCGCGAACACGCCATTTGGGCGCTGTATGACTACGGTTTGCGCGTGGTGGTGAGTAGCTTTTTTGCTGATATCTTCAAAAACAATGCATTGAACAATGGACTGTTGCCAGTGGTTGTTACTGCGGATTTTCTTCAGAAGTTATTCGAAACCATCGATGCCAATCCAAAAGCTGAATTTGAGGTTGACCTCGAATCGCAGACTTTCACCAATCTGACAACCGGTGAAAAGGAAACCTTCGAAATCAACCCATACAAGAAACATTGCCTTCTCAACGGCTTAGACGACATCGACTACCTCGTGGGTCTGAAGGAAGAGATCGCTGAATTTGAAAAAGTACAACAATGACAGGAAAAAAAATTGAAGTGGAAGGAAACCTTATATCCATAATGGATACCACACTAAGAGACGGAGAGCAAACATCGGGTGTCGCATTTACCGATACGGAAAAATTAAATGTTGCTAAAATCCTGCTCGAAGATGTTGGTGTTGACCGGATAGAAGTTGCCTCGGCAAGGGTCTCTGAGGGAGAATACCAGGGAGCCAGGAAAATACTCAACTGGGCAAATGAAAAAGGATATGGCCATCGTGTCGAAATCCTCGGATTTATTGACGGTGATATTTCTCTTACCTGGATTAAAAATGTTGGCGGGCACGTGGTTAACCTTTTGTGTAAAGGTTCCTACAAACACGTCACCCAGCAATTGAGAAAAACACCCGAGCAACATCTCGACGATATTCGCAAGGTAATAGCCACAGCGCGTGAAATGGAAATTGACGTAAATGTTTACCTCGAAGACTGGTCAAACGGAATGCGTCACTCTAAAGACTACGTTCATTTCATGGTATCAGGACTGAAAGATGAACCTATAAAAAGAATCATGCTCCCGGATACCTTAGGTATTCTTGATCCCGATGAAACCTATGATTTCTGCAGGGAAATGATAGAGACCTATCCGGATGTGACCTTCGATTTTCATGCCCACAATGATTACGACCTTGCAATTGCCAATGTTTTTCACGCCATCAAAGCCGGCATCCGTTGTGTGCATACCACTGTTAACGGACTGGGGGAAAGGGCAGGCAATGCACCGCTCTCCAGCGTGATTGCAACAGTTAAGGACCATCTGGGACTTGAGACCAATGTCAGGGAAGAGATGCTCAACCGCATTTCAAAGGTGGTGGAATCCTTCTCAGGAATCCGGATTCCCACCAATAAACCGCTGATCGGTGAGTTTGTATTCACGCAATGCAGTGGGATCCATGCCGATGGAGATAACAAGAACAATCTGTATTTCAACGAGTTACTTCCTGAAAGATTTGGCCGCATCCGCAAATATGCCCTGGGAAAGACCTCAGGCAAAGCCAATATCAGGAAAAACCTCGAAGACCTGGGAATTGAGCTTGACCCGGAATCCCTCAAGAAGGTCACCGACCGCATCATAGAACTGGCTGACAAGAAAGAAAATGTTACATCGGAGGATCTGCCCTACATCGTAGCCGATGTACTCAGCAGCCAGACCATTGAAGAGCGTATCCATATTGTCAACTATTCGATTACCCATGCCATGGGACTGAAGCCTGTTGCCTCCCTGAGTATCGAAATTATGAATGAAATATACCAGGAGTCGAGTGCAGGCGATGGCCAGTACGATGCCTTTATGCGCTCCTTACGGAAGATATACAAGAAACTGGGCAAATCATTCCCCCAACTGGTTGACTATGCTGTTACTATTCCACCCGGTGGAAAGACAGATGCGCTGGTGGAAACAGTGATAACCTGGGAGAACGGACATGAGTTCAAGACCCGCGGACTTGATCCGGACCAGACCGCTGCAGCCATAAAAGCGACCATTAAAATGCTGAATATCATAGAGAATGATTTTTCAAAAGCAAAATAACAACATTCTATACGGCATTTATTAATCAGATAACTCTGTTTTCTATATCGATCACCTGCATAAAGCAGCAAATAATCAATAATCAATCATAAATAATCAATCATAGAATGGATTTAAAATTAGCCATACTGCCCGGAGACGGAATCGGGCCGGAAATTATAGAACAGGCCATGAAGGTCGTAAAGGCTGTTTGTGTTAAATATGGACACCAACTGGAGTATGAATATGCACTTACCGGAGCGGTGGCCATCGATGCGGTAGGTGATCCCTACCCTCCGGAGACACATGAGCTTTGCATGCAGTCTGATGCCGTATTGTTCGGTGCAATCGGTGACCCCCGGTTCGACAACAACCCGAAAGCTCCGGTTAGGCCAGAGCAGGGTCTTCTGAGAATGAGGAAACAGTTGGGATTGTATGCCAATATCAGGCCTGTGGAGACTTTTCCTTCACTGCTTCATAAATCACCTCTCCGCCGCGAACTGGTAGAAGGGGCTGACTTTGTGTGCATCCGTGAATTGACCGGCGGCATTTACTTTGGCGAAAAAGGGCGCAAAGACAACGGCAATACAGCCTTCGACACCTGCACCTACACACGCGCGGAAATTGAAAGAATCCTGAAACTGGCATATGAGTTTGCCGGCCAACGCGACAAAAGACTTACCGTGGTCGACAAGGCCAATGTACTTGAAAGCTCGCGGCTCTGGCGCGAAGTTGCCCAGGAAATGGCCCCTCAGTATCCGCAAATCACGACCGATTTCATGTTTGTTGATAATGCGGCGATGCAGATTATCCAATGGCCTAAAAAGTTTGATGTTCTGGTGACAGAAAATATGTTTGGAGATATCCTCACCGACGAAGCAAGTGTGATTACCGGCAGCCTTGGATTGCTTCCATCAGCATCCATCGGTATCCACACATCTGTATTTGAACCGATTCATGGCTCCTATCCCCAGGCTGCAGGGAAGGACATTGCCAACCCCATAGCAACCGTATTGTCAGCGGCGATGATGTTTGAGTATGCATTCAACCTCAAAGAGGAAGGAAATATTATCCGTAAGGCAGTGAATGCCTCTCTCGATGCGGGTGTTGTTACCGTAGACATAGCCGAGGGTAAATCTTTCAAAACTTCAGAAGTGGGCGAATGGTTAGCCGCCTGGATTCTAGCCAGCTGATCCTGAAAGGAGGCTGTCCTGAATGATTTTCAGAATGAAAGAAATCTACTCCGGGGCAGCCTCTTTTTTTTCCGGTTGAATAAAGATGGGATTAACGAATATCAGTAAAAACGTAATTGAAAATACAAATTCTATTAATTCACTCTTTTTCAGTAACTTAATTTCAGAAAAAGCAATGCTCAACACGATCAGTACCACTACATAAAACCAACGCGCCAGTGGCACCTGAAAATCAGCAACCAGCTTCCGTATAAAGGAAACCTTGGAGGACAATGGCCTCAGGAAAACCAGGTAAATGGCCATTACACCGAAAAGGAGCTGTGAAAAAATAAGCTTATTAATTTTTACGTCGCCTACCACCAGATTATGAAGATTGGTCTCCTGCTGATAATTCTTTTCCATGAAAAACTCAGGAGTTTCAATTCCAAAAATTCTTTGTCCCCAGCTGATCTCTTCTCCGGCGGCAAAGAAAAACAAAAAAGCCAGCAAGCCCCAAAAAAACACTGCCTTACCCATTTTGTTCCTGCGGTATCCTACAGCCCTTTTTATGGCAATAATTGATGAAGCCACCAAAAAGAAAACTGTCAGGTTCTCAGCCCATCCATCTTCACGCAACCAATATAAAAAAGCCTCCTGACCTTTTCCGGCCATGTAAAAACCATATGAACCAAAGCCCGCGATCAGCAAATACGAGGCAATCTCCAAATAACGAATTAATCTTTGCTTTTCCATTTTGTTATGTAAAACCACAAAAATAGTAATTTCCCCGATATACCCCAGTCAAAAAGAGTATGGTGCAGAGCACCGTAAATATAAAAATTAGCCACGAATGCACGAAACAATACCTAAGGCAAAACCTTTTGCAGATATGTCGTTGAACATGGTGCAGCGCACTCTAAATATTTGTAGCTATGTCGTTGAACATAGTGCAGCGCACCCTAAATATATGTAGCTATGTCGTTGAACATAGTGCAGCGCACCTTAATATTTGCAGCTATGTTGTTGAGTAATGGTGCAGCGCACCCAAATATTTACAGGTTGCAGAGCGCCGAAATATTTAATGCAGAGATCCTGGTGCTTTGATTAAAAATGCTTGCACCAGAAATTGATAATACGAATATAAAATGTCAGTTTAATTAACGCATCGGTGCTTTCTCAGCCGACATAAAATTATCAAAGCGTTTTAAACCACTCCTGAAAATAGTGACCAATCCATGGGACTTCCTTTTTCTCCCCGCCGATTGACCAGATAAGGCTCATAAGCCAGAATACGAACAATATGATTCCTCCGACAACAGCTACTATCCATCCTAAAAGCGGAATTATTCCGACTATTGAGAGCGCCACCCCTGCAATCCATAGTCCAAGGGTCTGCCTGATATAAAAACTGGCATATTCCTCTTTTTCGTTCATGTTAACCACCAGGGCAATTATCCATCCGATCCACCAAAGGTGCGACACAATTGCTTTTACTTTTGCATCCATGAGTTTGATTTTTAAAGTTTCTCAAATGTAAATATTTTACAGATAAAAACAACTTGTTGACTTTACCGGATGGGTATTCTTTAAAACAGATGGTCAAAAAGTCACCATACTGCATGTTCAAAACCCCCGATGGTGTCGAATCGGCAGCTCTGGGTGTTTACAGTTCGCATAGGACACCCTGAGAACAAATTCCGCGGCTAAAGAAAGAAGAGAGCGACTCCGCTAACCGTAATTACAGCGCCCACAATTTCCTTCCAATTGGGTTTTTCCTTAAAAATAATAATTGCCGGGGGTATGATAAGAACCGGAACAATGGCCATTATGGTTGCCGCAATGCCGGCCTGGGTATTTTGCACTGCCAGCAGGGAGAATGAAACCCCAAGAAAAGGACCGAATACTGAACCAAGGGCAATTCGTTTCATTGCCGGTCCATTCTTCATTGCATGCCCCACCCTTTTCCATCGTCTTAAAAAGAAAAACAAAATCGTAAATCCAGCTATTCCGGCAAGCACCCGGATCTGCGAAGAGGCAAAAGCATCGTAATCGCCCATTCCTTTTTTGCTGAGCACAAGTCCTGCTGCCTGTCCGATGGCACCACCAAAAGCCAGCAATATGCCCTGTAGTGAATAGGCAGAGGTTAACAGGGGAAGGCGTGTGCTTCCGTTGGCTTTTTGCCTTTTCAGGATAACCATGCTGATTCCGCCGATGGTAACTGCCATGCCGAGCCAGTTCATCGGCGTCAGCACTTCACCAAGGATCAGCCAGCTTATCACTGCGGTAATGGGGGGAGCAAAAGACATTATCAGCATGGAGACCCGGGCTCCGACCACAACGAAGGCCTGAAACAGCAACAAATCGCCCAGCACAAAACCTACGAGGCCTGATAAGCCAAGCCACAACCAGCGCTCAAGGCCAGCATCAAGGGGAAGGAACATGCCGCGTGTAATTTTCAGATAAACGGCATATATAACAAAAGCGATCAGTAAACGGATCAGATTTACTGCAAGGGAACCCACTTTTTTCCCCGCCGACTCAAACGACATGCTGGTTACGGTCCAGAAAACGGCCGTCAGCAAGGCTGATATTTCACCCAGATAACTCATTGAAGCCCCTCCATATCACTAAGGTGCAGGTCAAGGGCCCTGACAGATATCTGTATTTCTCTTACCGACAAAGCGAGGGAGGTAATCAGAAATACCAGTGCCACTCCAAAAATCAGTTCGGCTAAAGTCTGCCATTCCACATACACCAGGAACATACACATGACGCAAAGCAACAAACTTGTAATACCAAGTATCTGCATGGACCGGGTGAGGTAAAGTCGCTTCCTGAGATTGTTGATCTGTCCGAGTAAAAGTTTGCTGGGATCGAGTTTATACTGGGCATGCAGCGTCCTGACCACTGTGGCGTAGGCCAGGAAGCGGTTGGTGTAGGCAAGCAGAATCAATGATATGGCCGAGAACAGCAAAGCGGGCGTAGTTAAGGTCAATTCTTCCATGTATTTTATTATTGAATTGGAGTGGAATTTCAGACGACAAATATAAAGTCATAAAACAGAAAAAAGTTCCCTCCGGTTAACAGAAGGAACTTTCCTTATAAAAATTTTGACAAATAAGAACTTTCTATGGCAACAGTTCGGCAATTTTATCTCTCAATGCCTGCTCGCGCAGGTTTTTTGCAACAATACGCCCTTCACGGTCAACCAGGAAACTGGCGGGTATGGAGTTCACGCTGTAAAGTGCTGCAGCTTCATTTTGCCAGTATTTCAGGTCAGAAACATGCGGCCAGGCGAGTTTGTCATCCTCAATAGCCTTAAGCCAGTCTTCGCGGGAGCGGTCGAGCGATACGCCAAAGACTCCGAAACCCTTGTCCTTGTAATCATTGTATACGGCAACAATATTGGGATTCTCCATCCGGCAGGGACCACACCAGGCAGCCCAGAAGTCGATGAGCGTGTAGGCATTTTTTGCATATACATCCGACAATTTCATCGGCACACCTTCAGGATCATTCTGCTCAAAATCAGGGGCAGTTTTACCAACCGCCACATTCTTAAGCTTATTTACCCTTTCCATAATGGCTTTCACGCTGGCAACTTCCTGTATTACAGGATCAAGACCTGCGATCAGCTGTTCCAGCTCATCGGGTTCACGCCCCTGCTGAACCTGCTCAAGCAACACCGGGTTCACCCACGATTTGGGATTATTCTGGATAAATGTTACCATTTTTGCTTCCTGCTGATCGAAGATCGCACGCACTTCTTCCATTATTTTGGCCGCATCAGGATTTCCTTGCTGAGCAGCTAACTGGTATTCCTGGTAACGTGCCATTCCCCTTTCACTATCGGCATCCAACTCAGTCTTAATCGACAAGTATTCATCGTTGACAGGTGAACCTTTAATCGTCAGAAAACGCAGGGAATCAACGTTACCGGTTACCGTCATCTTCACATTCTCCACAAAGATGAGCCCGCGCTGATTAAGTCCTTCCACGGATAAAAAGTACATTTCAGGAATTTCCACAGAGCCTTTCAGAACGGCCTTGCCATCAACAATTGTGGCTGAATCTTTGACAACAAAACGGTTGCCGTCGCGCTGCTCAAGAAGTAAAACTCCTTCGGCACCCGTAAGTGTCACATCAATCTTATATCCTTTTTCTGTTGAGCAGGCAATGCCTAACATCAACAAACCAATAATTACTAAATTCTTCATTGTTATTTTGTTTTTGCTTTAAAAATTAAAATGCGAAAGTAGTAAAACCTTTACTCTAAATTACATTTTAAAGCAAAAAACACATAGACGGTAACTTTGTTCACCAATAAATTGATGTTAAGCCGATTGAGAGAATTGAGTACCTTGTTCGTGTACCGACAACACAGCCCTTCCGGATGGGTCTGCATTGTTCCGGAAAGCTATGTCCCAGGCAAGTGCTTCGCCTGTGCTGCAGGCAATAGAAGGCACTGAAGGCACGCAGGAAGCTGCCGAATCGGAAGGAAAATGCTCGGCAAAAACAGAGCGGTAAACATATTCCTCTTTTGAAAGCGGTGTATTGATGGGAAACTTATAAACGGCATTGGCCATCATCTCGTCAGACACCTGTTCTGATGCAATCCTTTTCAGGGTATCGATCCAGCCGTACCCTACCCCGTCGGAGAACTGCTCCTTCTGGCGCCATGCTAT
>CAYMXK010000157.1:0-9941 GCA_964393915.1 uncultured Prolixibacteraceae bacterium | reverse complement strand
CATACCGCATGGCCGAAATGGATTGAACCGCCCGGTCCCGGGCTTCCTCCATGGTGATTTTCCCGTCGCTCACCTCCTGGTCGAGCTCTGCCGCGATGCATATGCTCGAATAAACTATTTCCCTGATCATCTGCTTCTTGGCATTCATCAGGTTCAGTTCGAAATAGGGTATGATAAACCAAAACATCAACCCCAGAAACAGTCCGATGGTCAGGAAAGTGGGCAGAATAATGTTCCTGAAAAACTTTGTCTTGTTGATTGTAACCGGATGCTGACTCATTTTACCAGATTATGTGTTGTTTTGGTGTCCGCAAAGGAAACGCCTCGATCGTTCTGTACGCTGTATCAAGTACGGCAAAACCGTTGTCCTGGTTACCCTCGGCAATGCAGGGGCAAACCATTTGCAATACTTTTGGGCCAATATCGAGTAAGCCAAATTTTGCCGGCAGCGTTTTCTTATCGGTAATCCGGAAAACCCCTCCCGGATGAAAATGCCCGGATATTCCAAAATCGCAGTCCATCTCAGCCAGTTTTCCAATGTGAGAAGCGTAGTCGGCATATTTCACCGGCTTCCGGGTAAGCATTCCTGCCGGATCGGGGAAGAGCGAATGGGTAAACAGGATGCGCAGTCCATTGTCCTCCAGGATGAAATATTCCTCCAGCGAATGGAGCCACTCCATGTCATTTTTATGGACAAATGATGGCAGGTCGTGCTCAAAGTTCCATACCAGTCCGTTGCTCAGATTCTTCCTTTCGGATGATGAAAGCTGGTACCAGTCAGGAGGATAGTCGTACACATGGTTCCACTCCGGAATCTTTTTCATTACGAAGAAATCATGGTTTCCTGCGATCACATGCGTGCAGCTGGCCCTGATCAGGTTAAGGCAATAACTCAGGCTGCGGATGTTTTCGTAGCCGTAGAACCGCTTGTCGAATCCGGCCATGTCGCCAAGGCATACCAACTGGTCACAGTTTTGCCTTTCCAGATGGGTGATTGCCTGGTTCAGCCTGGTGCCGTCTTCATGAATATCGCTGATAATTCCAATTCGCATGCTGACAAAAATCTGTCGTTAAAAACGGCTATTAGTTACTCCTCCTTACTCAAGAAGGACAGGACAGATTAAAAATGTTTTGTTGCCCTGTGGTTTTTCGTGACCAGAGAAACACCAACCAAGGTAAGAAATCCAAGTGGAATAGATATAATGCCTGGATTTTGCAGCGGAATGATGGCATCCGATGCTTTCAGCCCGTATATTTCAAACATGGTAGGCGATAACATGATAATCAGCAAAGAGGAGATCATGCCGATCATTATGGCCCAGGAAATACCCCGGGAAGTGGTTTTCTTCCAGAAAAGCAGCATCAGGATGGCAGGGAGGTTGGCCGATGCGGCAATTGCGAAGGCCAGACCAACGAGGAAGCTTACATTCTGGTCCTTGAAAATGATGCCCAGGATAATGGCAAAAATACCGACCACAACCGCTGAAATTCTTCCGGCGTTCACCTTTTGATCTTCCGTCATCTTTATTTGCATGTACTTGTCCATAAGGTCATGGGCAACAGCACCCGACGAGGCTACGATCAGACCGCTCACGGTACCCAGTATGGTTGCAAAGGCGATGGCCGATATGATGGAGAACAGCACGATGCCAAATGTTTTTGCCAGCAAAGGTGCCGACATATTGGAACTTTCCATGTCGAGCCCGCCGTTAAACATAGCGCCTGTCCCCATGTAAAGGGTGAGGATGTAAAACAGGCCAATTGAAGCGATGGCAACAATGGTCGACTTCCTGGCAGCCCGCTGACTGGCCACGGTATAGTATCTGATTAGGATATGCGGCAGGGCCGAAGTACCTAGGAACAGCGCCAGCATCAGGGAAAGGAAATCGAGCCTGCTCCAGAAACTGCCTTTTTCGCCCAGTTTATAATAGAGGCCGGGTTTCATGACATCCTTTCCGGATGTTATGCTCTGGTAGAAAAGAGTCACCTTGTCCCCGTCGTTTTCAAAAACCTGTTTCAGGAAACGGGTTATTTCGGTATTCTCAACCACCCCGATAAATTCGAATGGCCCCAATGGCCCTGTTTCTTCCACTTCCTCTCCTTTGTAAATGATTTTACTGGCATGGCCTACCTGGTAAAACTTTCCTTCCTCGCGTGGGGCGCCATTGTAAAGCTTCCTTCCGTCTTTGGTATTTACTATACTCAGGGCTTCCTCAAGGTAGGGTGATGCGCCTGATTTATTCAGGGACCACCAGGTTTCAATGGTTCCATCGGAGAGTTTTGCAAATGTCAGGTTGCCTTCGGTATGCTGACTGACCAGGTTGTAACCGGAACTTTCAATATCAGCAATCCGCCCGTTTTCTACAACAGCGGGGATAGTTTTAAAATCATGGTAATCTTCTCCGGGAGAAAGCTTTATACCATTATTAAGTACATAAATAGTAAGGATAGTTGAAAAAATAATGAGCAGTCCTCCCTTGATAAACTGAACATAGGTTGTGGAGGTCATCCCTGCCGTGGCAACAATAAATATCACGATCGATCCGACCAGGACAACGCCTACCCAGTGCGGGAAACCGAGGAGCGGTGTAACCAGGGCTCCTGCGCCAACCATTTGAGGAATCAGGTAGAAAATCGAAACCACCAGCGTACTGACGGCTGCCGTAAGTTTTATCGCTTTTGAGTCGAATTTTGCGTCCAGCGCATCGGCAAAGGTATATTTACCCATTCTTTTGAGGGGTTCGGCAACGATAAACAGGGCAACCACCCATCCGGCAAGGAACCCGATAGAGTAGAGGAACCCGTCGTAGCCAAAGAAAGCAATCATTCCGCATATTCCGAGAAACGAGGCGGCTGAAAGGTAGTCGCCGGCAAAGGCAATGCCGTTCACAAACCAGTGTATGTTGCCACCGGCAGCATAATAACCGCTGGCCGATTTGGATTTGCGGGCAAAATAGAAGGAAAGGCCAAGAACGGATAAAACAAATATCACGAAAATGACAATGGCGGAAGGAGATACATCATAGATCATACTTGCTCCTCCTTATTCATTTCGTCTTCGTGCCTGGTGCAGAAGTAGTTATAAACCAGTCCCATAATGATAGCAAGGACTATTAACCCCATCCCGTATACAAAAGCCAGGTTTAAACCGGCCAGGGCACTGACGCCCATGAGCGCAGGATAAAAAACTCCGATAAAGACGAAGCCGGCATATACAAAAAGATAAACAAAAAACAGGATTACCCCCAGACGGGTCTTATAGGCAATTGAGTGGTCTTTACCCAATTCAACAGCAGGGCCATGATGCATTTTAACCTCCTTTTTAAGTTTAATTTATAATTTGAGTTTAGAATTGATTTACTATAGTTTGCAAATATATGATTAAGAATGAAATGGAAACAGGTTAACAACCGCCATTTCCTGTTTTTTTATGCATCTTTTTTTACACCTATAGAATCATATCCATCACAAAGATGTTGACCATAATGCCTCTATTTTGGTCTTCCGGGCATTCTGGAAACGGAAAACGGACTCGCCTAACGAAGCAAAAGACAGATTGGTTTCAGAGCAAAGTGCCTGAAGTAAGAAGTTGGTGTGTATTAAATTAAACAGGAGAATATGTTTTGCAGCTATGCAAATGCTGCATTCGGATCAGCCAGAATAAGTAAAAGATATTTACCAGGCGCATTAACTTTTTGCATTTTTCGTAATCAAATGTTACGTTTACACCGGTTTAAATTTTACAGGAAAGTATATGGTTGATAAGCAAATTAACAGGATAGGTTTCCTCGGCGCAGGCGGCATTGCCCGGGCTCATGCTTATGCCCTGCAGGCGATGAAATTTTATTATGAAAAAGCACCTGAAATTGAGCTGGTTTCAGTTTGTTCCGCACGCCCGGAAAGCAGCAAGGCCTTTGCGTCAAAATTTGGCTTTGAAAAGTCGGAGTCTTTCATTGATTTTGCCGGCAACGGCAATATTGACACCGTTTTTATCATGGGCCCCAACAATACCCATTTTGAACACTTCAGGGCTGCAACAGAAATGACATCAGTGAAACGGATCTATCTCGAGAAACCGGTTTGCTCAAATGAAGCGGAAGAGATAGAAATGAAACGGCTCTTGCGGGAGAGGGGCAAGCAGGTACAGGTGGGTTTTCAATACCTGCAGACCCCGGCTGTCAGAGAAGCCCTTGCCTTCTGGGGTTCGGGCATCCTGGGAAAGCCTTTGCATTTCGACCTCAAATATTACCACGGTGATTATCTCCGCCAAAGCTACCGCGATAAACGAAAAACAAGGCTCACCCCGGCTCCCGATGGTGGCGCAATGGCCGATCTGGGATCGCATGGTATCAGCCTGCTTATCGCCTTTCTTGGCAATCGCCTGAAGATGGTACATGCCATGCAGGCAGGACAGTTTGAAGAAGTACCCGCCGGTTCTGACCTGTTCAGTTCAGTAACGCTGGTCGACCCTGACACACTGGCAGCCGGACATTTGTCTGCAAGCCGCATCAGCTCAGGCACCGGCGACCTTGTTTATCTTGAAATATACGCCGAAAAGGGAGTGTTGCGCTATTCGTCGCAGCAGTCCGACTATTTTGAATATTACCTGGAGGAAACCGGACAATGGGCTAAAGTGCCTGTTGGCAGCAACTATGCAGGGGTAACCTCGTTCCCTTCGGGCCATGTGCCTGCAGGTTGGCTGCGCTCTATGGTGCATGCCCACTTTTTGTTCCTGGGTGGCAAAGACGGTGCAGCTTTTGTTCCCGGGCTTGAACATGGGCTCGAAGTGCAGCGCCTCGTGAGGCAAACTGCATTACACCTCGAAAAATACCGCAATAACCTCGAAAATTTATGAAACAAAGAAGCAGCGGGATCTTACTCCACATAACCTCCCTGCCCGGGAAAGAGGGAACAGGTACTTTGGGCAGGAACGCCCTTGCCTTTATCGATTTTCTGGCTGAAACGAACCAGAGATTATGGCAGATCCTGCCGCTCGGGCCTGTGGGTTACGGTAATTCACCGTATTTGTGTTATTCTGCTTTTGCCGGAAATCCGATGATGATTGACTTGTTTGTCCTTCAGCAGGAGGGACTTCTCTCTGAAAATGACCTGAATTCAGTTCCCCGGTTCGACATCCGGCAGGTTGATTTTGCTAAAGTTGAGAAATGGAAGATTCCGTTGCTGAAAAAGGCCTTCCGGAATTTTACAGAGTCCCTTGATTTCACGGAGGATTACAGGACTTTTCTGGATGAAAAAGGCTGGTGGCTGAACGATTATGCCTTATTTATGGCTGCCAGGACACACTTCGGGGGAATCACCTGGCAGGGATGGCCATCTGACCTAAAATTCAGGGAGCCGGACGCCATGCTCCATTTCCGTGAGAAACTTTCGAAGGAGATTGAATTTCATAAAGTGGTGCAGTTTCTCTTTTTCAGGCAATGGCAAACCATCAGGAGCTATGCCAGCAAAAAAGGGGTTGCCATCATAGGCGATATGCCATTGTATGTGGGAGGCGACAGTGCCGATGTATGGGCCAATCCGGGCATGTTTCTTCTGGATGATGATCTGCATCCCACACATGTTGGCGGGGTGCCACCCGATTATTTCAGTGAAACGGGACAGTTGTGGGGAAATCCGGTTTTCAACTGGGGAAAACTGAAAGCGCAGGATTACCATTGGTGGATGGCACGGATTCATTTTAACCTGGGGATGTTTGATACAGTCCGTATTGACCATTTCCGCGGACTGGAGTCATTCTGGTCAGTGCCGGCTGCCGAAGAGACCGCCATCAACGGTGCATGGATCCCGGCAAACGGTTCAGAGATGCTGGAACTTCTCCGCACACAGATCGGAACATTGCCCCTGATTGCCGAAGACCTGGGCACTATTACCCGGGAAGTGGATAACCTGCGACAGGCATTTGATCTGCCGGGCATGAAAGTCCTTCAGTTTGCCTTCGGCTCTGACGCAAAGAATGAACACCTTCCTCATAATTACGATACCAATTGCCTGGTTTACACCGGTACGCACGACAATGACACCACTTGGGCATGGCTTCACTCCCTTGAAAAGGAGGAAAAGAAACTGGTGATGTCTTATCTTAAAATGTATGAAAGAAGGCCGGTTCTGGCAATGATTGAAATGGCATGGGCTACCGTTGCCCGGCAGGCGATTGTTCCCCTGCAGGATCTTCTCGAACTCGGAGCTGAAGCCCGGATGAATATCCCGGGACTGGCCGGCGGAAACTGGGGCTGGAGGTTCAGGTGGGACCAGTTAAGGGGAAGGCACCGTCGGTTCCTGAAAGAAATTACGGCAAGATACAACAGAAACTGACCGTTCAGCAGCATTGCAACACCGCCTCGAGGAAAAGCGCGGGTTGTTCGGCATGCAACCAGTGACCTGCATTGGGGATATCAACAACAACCGCTTCCGGGTAGATCTTCTTTATCAAAGTCAAATCGTCCTCTTTAATATAGGGGGATTCCAGGCCTCTTATAAATACGACAGGGTAGGAGGTGATCGGGATCCGGTCTTCGAACCTGCGGTAATTGCCACCTTCCACAATCTCTTCGAGGTAATTGTAGAGCGCTTCCACATTCAGCTTCCATTTCAGGCGATGGGTATACCTGTCTGATTTAAGGTTCTTCAGCAAAAACTGCCTGATACGTGAGTTGTCGATCTTCTCTGCCAGCACATCCTCCACGTCCTGTCTGGTTTTCACCCGGTCGAAATTAACCTCCATCATGGCAAGCAGAATAGAACGGTGCAAATGATACTGGCTCTCATTATCCACGGCGAGGTAGTCTTTGGGGGCGATGTCCACCACAATAAGCTTTTTTACCTTCTCAGGATAATCGGCGGCAAAGAGCATGGCTGTTTTTCCTCCCATGCTATGTCCGATTATTACGGCAGGTTCCAGCTGGTGCTGATTGAAAAAAACTGCCAGGTCTTCTTTCATGGTTTCGTAGCTGTGTACCGGATCGTGTGGCGAGCGGCCGTGGTTGCGCAGGTCGACGGAATATACCGTGTAGCGCTCAGCCAGTTTGCCGGAGATGAACAGCCAGTTGTCAAGTGATCCATACAGGCCATGGATGATGACCAATGGTTTTCCTTCGCCCTCTTTTTTGAAATGAAGTTGCATGTTATTTCAGGCAGTCGAGATATTTATGAATTGTTTGCTCCAGGCCAAAATACAGCGCATCGGAAATCAACGCGTGCCCTATGGAGACTTCTTTTATTTCAGGAATATGAGTAATGAGGAACCTGAGGTTTGTCAGACTCAGGTCGTGTCCTGCATTCAGGTCAAGTCCGGCCTGAATTGCCGTCCGGGCAGCCTCAACAAACGGAGAGACGGCTTTATCCCGGTTAATGGGATAATGGGTGGCGTAGGGTTCTGTATATAGCTCTATCCGGTTTGTCCCGGTAAGCGCGGCCCCCTCAACGGCATCGCTGTCAGGATCAACAAACAGGGAGGTGCGGATCCCTGCCTCCTGAAAGCGCGAAACGACTTCCTTCAGGAATGCAAGATGTTTTCTGGTGTTCCAGCCATGATCGCTGGTGATTTGGCCCGGCTGATCGGGCACCAGGGTAACCTGGTCGGCTTTAACAGAAATTACCAGGTTGATAAAATCTTCCGAAGGATACCCTTCAATGTTAAATTCAGTTGTGACAACGGGTTTAAGGTCAAATACATCCTGCCTTCTGATGTGGCGTTCGTCGGGCCGCGGATGGACGGTTATTCCCTGTGCCCCGAACCGCTCACAGGCCACAGCTGCCGCAACCACATCGGGGATGTTTCCCCCTCTGGCATTACGTAGTGTTGCTATTTTGTTTATATTTACACTCAATCTTGTCATGTCATTATTTTTAATGCCGCAAGTTACAATTTTATATTATTGAATAAAGACATTTAAATCTGAAAAGTTTTGTTTGCCAAAGAACTCATATCAGACATCATTCCTGTTCTTAAGCCCGAGGACAAAGGGCAGACTGCGTTGAACTGGATGGATACGTTCAGGGTATCTCATCTCCCGGTGGTGAAGGAGGAAGAATACCTGGGGCTGATTTCCGATAAGTTTATATACGACCTCAACCTGAACGAAGAGGTCATTGATAAGCATATTATGCAGCTGCATACGCCGCATATTCACGAAAACCAGCATATTGTAGAGGCGGCTTCGGCAATGTACAAGCTCCTGGTAACCGTGTTGCCTGTCGTAAATGATGTGCATACCTACAAAGGCTGCATTATATTACCCGATATTTCGAGAGAGTTTGCCCGTATGCTTTCCCTTGGAGAGCCCGGTGGAGTGATTATACTGAATATTCCTGATCACAGTTATTCGTTAAGCCAGATCAGCCAGATTGTGGAAAGCAACGATACCCGCCTTCTCAGTTTTTTCGCCTTAAAACCGGTTGATTCTGATATGCTGCAGGTTACCATTAAACTCAATAAGGTTGATCTTTCGGGTGTTATACGGACATTTGAACGGTATGATTATCAGATTGCATCAGTATTTATGGATGATTCCATGCTGCAAGACCTTTATGAAGACCGGCTTGAGCAATTTATTCGTTACCTGAATATTTAATCAATTTGCTCTATGAATCAAGGATTGCGGAAAACCATGGCTTATATTGATTATATGCATGCGGGTTACAGGCCGTTGAAACCAATAAAAGGTGACAACCATGATGCAAATTGAAAACCAAACCTTTAACATTGAAATATGCGTATGAATGTTGCCATATTCGGAACCTCTGTAAGTCCCGATTTTATTGAAGTACTGAGACATTTCTTTGGTATTCTGAAACAAAGGAGGGTCGGTGTGCATATTTTTCGCGAATTTTATGAGAAACTTGTGTCTGAATTGGATTTTACCCCTGAGGTTGAAAGTTTTTTTGATTCCCATCAGAATTTTGATTCCTCTGTCAGTTATATTTTCAGTATAGGGGGTGATGGCACCTTCCTTCAGTCGTTTCTCAATACCCGGAATTACCATATTCCCCTGGTGGGGGTAAATAGCGGCCGCCTGGGATTTCTGGCTGATATCTCCCAGGAACATATCAACGATGCGCTTGATGATATTTTCGATGGGCGCTACAGCCTCATTGAACGCTCCCTGCTTGAAGTCAGCCTTATCGGAGCGCCAGGGTTTAATTTTAATTTTGCCCTCAATGAAATGACGGTATTGAAAACCGACAGTTCATCGATGATCAATATACACACCAAAATTAACGGACAGTATCTTAATTCTGTATGGGCAGATGGTTTGATAATTGCAACGCCAACCGGATCCACTGCCTATTCTTTGAGTGTGGGGGGGCCGATTCTGACTCCTGATTCCGAAAATTTTGTCATAACTCCCATTGCACCTCACAACCTTACAGTCAGGCCGGTGGTCGTGCCCGACAGTTCAATCCTCGAACTTCATGTTGAAGGCAGGGGCAGCCAGTTTCTGACCTCTCTCGATTCGCGATCGGTAAATGTAGACCTGAAAACCATCATTTTGGTAAAGAAAGCAGATTTCAGGCTCAAGACCCTGCATCTGCACGATCAGACCTTTTACCAAACCCTCCGGAACAAGCTGATGTGGGGCATCGATAAGCGCAATTGATAAATTTCCGGGACTTAACAATTTTTAACCGCAGTTAGGGTTTTATAATAGCAATCAGGTGCGGCGTTTTTCAAATTATATTACTTTTGTACCACTTCTGAACGGTTATGTTCAGAAGATTTTTTTAAGTAGTTCATTGAATCAGTGTAAGTTACAGAGCCAATAATAAGATTGAGGTGCCAAATCAGTAGTTTAGTGAGAATGGTATGAATTTTCTGGTATTTTTGTGGTTTTTTATGACTTACTTTTATGGAATTGAATATTATACGGAGAAGTACCTGTTGCAGAATTTGATAGTGAAATTTTTACCCCGATGAGGAGAAT
>CAYMXK010000156.1:8561-9965 GCA_964393915.1 uncultured Prolixibacteraceae bacterium | reverse complement strand
CCAAAGTGATTAAAATTCCGATCATAATTATTACAGCCGGGTGTTTCATTATCAGTTTTTTAATCAGACGATAAATCTGCCGCAAAGGTTGCTGTAAATCGCCGCATAGTATCTTTTTCTTTTTTATCCGGTTTGCATTAGAGGGATGTTATTGCCTTGAATGAAAGGTATGGACCTGTAAATGCCAATGCCTGCCCGAAAGATTTGCACCTGAAGCAACCGGGAGTGAATGGCAGTTCCTTGGGTAAATGACGGAATAACATATGAACCGAAGATTTTTTCTTTTACCTTTGGCCTCATCGTGATAATTTAAACGTGAAATTATATCTGATTGATTATGAGCAGACTATTTGTAATTGCACTATTTTTTGCTATTTATTCCTGCACTTCACCCAAGGCGGAAAAGGTCAAAGTGTATGCCTGGACAGGCGGGCCAGGCAAAATGACCGACCAGGAGTTGCTGGATAAATTCTCGGATTTCAGGCAAAAGGGTATCGACGGACTCATGTTTAACGGGGGCCACGATCCTCTGGTCTACCAGCGTGTTGGGAAAATTGCAAAGGAAGCCGGACTCGAGTTCCATACCTGGATACCCACCATGTTACAGGGAGCCGGTTCCAATCTGAAACCCGAAGCCTGGGCCGTGAACGGTAAGGGGGAATCGGCGCTTGACAAACCCGCCTACGTGGGATATTATACCTTTTTATGCCCAAACCGCCCCGAAGTACTCGAATTTCTTTCAGCATTGTATGGTTCGGTTGCCGATGTCCCTGAAGTGGATGGCATTCATCTCGATTATATTCGTTTCCCCGATGTAATACTTGCCCGTGGATTGTGGGATAAGTATGGACTTGTTATGGACAAGGAATACCCGGAGTATGACTATTGCTACTGTGACAAGTGCGTGGGAGATTTTAAGGAAAAGAGCGGAATCGATATCAAGGCGGCGGAGGATCCCTCGCAGGTTGAAGAGTGGAAGCAGTTCAGGTATGACCTGATCACCAGTCTTGTAAACCACCTGGCTGGCGTGGTCCATGCAAAAAACAAGGAAATATCCGCGGCGGTATTTCCCGGTCCGCATTCGATCGCCAAAAAGATTGTCAGGCAGGAATGGGACAAGTGGAACCTTGATATGTTTTTACCCATGAACTACAACGATTTCTATCTGGAGGGAACAGCCTGGATTGGAGAAGTGACCAGAGAGGCGGTAACCTCCCTCAACAACAGCAAGCCGGTGTACAGTGGATTGTTTATCTGTCCGAACCCGGAAAAAAAGGCCGATGAAAAGGATCCGGAAGGGCACGGGCTTCTGCCGGAAGAGATGGAGGAGGCTATCCGCCAATCCATGGTTAACGGTGCCGCAGGGATTTGCCTGTTCACCCCGGAGAGGATGACCCCCGCCCA
>CAYMXK010000156.1:0-8461 GCA_964393915.1 uncultured Prolixibacteraceae bacterium | reverse complement strand
CCTGCAAGCATTGAACTTCTTCCGGGAAAGACTGTCATTGTTTCTTGCAAACCCGGCAGTGGGAGTGTCGGTTTGCCATATGAGGTGGTCAATTTACACACTGGGATGAACCAGCATTTACAGGTTGTGATTCAGGTTGAATAAAGAATGTTTTTAATTATATTTGGTGAATGAAAACTTCGGAGACGGAAATATTAAACCAGATAAAAAAAATTGTCAAAGACAGGGCGCCTTCGGCAAAGATTTATCTTTATGGCTCACGTTCCCGTGGAACTGCAAAAAAAGATTCGGATTGGGACTTATTGATTTTGCTTAATAAAGATAACATTTCATCAGATGATGAAAGGGAAATTTCGTATCCGCTATATGACCTCGAATTTGAAACCGGAGAAGTAATCAGTCCCATGTTTTATACTGAGAAAGAATGGAATTCGAAATACAAGGTTACACCGTTTTACCAGAATGTAATGAAGGAAGGCAGGCTTTTATGACAGATTATACTCCCGAAGACTACATAAAATATCGGATAGAGCGGGCAAAAGGTACCATCACGGAAATACAGA
Organism: uncultured Prolixibacteraceae bacterium; assembly: GCA_964393915.1. GTDB lineage: Bacteria > Bacteroidota > Bacteroidia > Bacteroidales > Prolixibacteraceae > UBA1413. Next base: position 7,898 of record CAYMXK010000156.1, on the reverse strand, counting down.
AACATATTGAAAACAAGTTCTGGAACACAGCAATAAACCGGATGTATTATGCTTGTTTTTATGCTGTTAGTGCTTTGCTGGCCGTTGACAGAATTGAGGTTTCAAGCCACTCAGGAGTACGCCAGAAATTTGGAGAACACTTTGTTAAAACAAGTAGGTTTGACAAAGATTTGGCAAAACATTTTACAGAACTATCTGAAAAAAGACATAAGGGTGATTATAATGATTTCTACGATTACGACGAAGAAACAGTTTTGCAATTATATCCTGTTACTCAAAGATTTGTTTATGAAATTGAAAAGCTTCTGGTAACTTAACAGTCTTGATTAATTCATCCACGGCTACGATATCAAGTTCATCCTGGTTGCCTTTCTCCCACCAGGTCCCTATTGCCGAATATTGCTTAAGATTCACCAGTTTTTCCTTAAGATAGAGTTCAAGAATCTTTCCGCTGCAGGTTGGATAATCGCGTTCCACAATAGTGCGAAGGTATCCGAATCTTTATTGCAATGTTCATTACTGTAATGTGCATTGCGGTAATGCAAATGACAAAGTGCTCACCAATTTCACACGGAAAATACCGGAAAACAAGTAGTCCAGGCTGAAATTCCGGCATCAGGACGTGATAGAGCTTAGGTATTGCAGAACGGTCTCGCAGTGTTTTCTTTGCGTCCCTTGCGCCTCCTTTGCGTCCTTGCGGTTAAAAAAATTGCAGGACCCGCTAAACTCAACGCACAGTTCTTGCAGCGTTTTCTTTGCGTCCCGAATCGTGCATTATTTCCGGATTAAATATTTTCTGTTACTTTTAAAGCCCTAAACTATATCAATATGCCATTAAGAAATATTTTGGGGTGGCTCTTCATTGTTTTAGTGCTGGCTTCTCCGGCCTGCATGAACAGGGAAAAGCGTCAGCTTTCCGATGCTGACTACTCGGGATCGGCCAGTTGCCGCGAATGCCATGAGAAGTTCTATGAACTATGGTCAACTTCCCACCACGGGTTGGCCATGCAACCCATCACCGCTGATTTTATAAGGGATAAGATACTCACCGGACAGGAGGAAATCTTTATGGAAGAGGCTTACTACATCGCCGTAAGCATGAATGACACATTAGTTATCAGTGAAAGAAAAGGGGATGTGACCACCGATTACAAGGTGCTGTGGGCGCTGGGCGGCAAGAATGTCTACTATTTCCTTACCGAATGGGAGGGGGGCCGGCTTCAGACGCTCCCGCTTGCATTCGACGTGAATGATATGAAATGGTACAACAATCCGGAATCGGCTATCCGCCATTTCCCTAACATGCATGGGGCGGGCGGAGAAGACGAGGCACTGAGCTGGCGCGATTTTCAGTATACTTTCAATACCTCGTGCTACGGTTGTCATGTGAGCCAGCTGAGCAACAACTACGATATTGCCACCAATACCTACCAGACCATGTGGGGAGAACCTGGTATCAACTGTGAAACCTGCCATGGTCCAAGTGCCGGACACGTGCGGGCGTGCCGTGAGGCAGGAGAAGGTAATGTTCCGGAGGACCTGAAGATCATCATGACATCCCGGTTTACGCCTGAGCAGCACAATGCCAGCTGTGCACCGTGTCATGCAAAAATGACCCCCATAACCGCCTCCTATGTTCCCGGCGACCGCTATTTCGACAATTATGACCTTATCGCCCTGGAGAGTACCGATTTCTATCCCGATGGCCGTGACCTGGGAGAAAATTATACCATGACCGGCTGGCACATGAACCCCTGTGCGCAGAACAGTGAAATGCACTGCGTCACCTGCCACACCTCCTCCGGGAGGTACCGTTTCACAAGCGACGACCATACAACGGCCAACAAGGCCTGTACCTCCTGCCATACAGAAAAGGAAAGCGAATATGAGGAGCATACCCGGCACAAACTCGCCTCCGGAAAGGCTCCGAAATGTGTGGATTGCCACATGCCCATGACCCGTTTCGGAAACATGGTGCGCTCCGACCACTCCTTCAGGCCCCCCATGCCGGCAGCTACCATGGCTTTTGACTCGCCCAATGCATGCAATATCTGCCATACAGACAAGGAGGCCAGGTGGGCCGATCAGATGGTAAGGAAGTGGAAGGACCGGGATTACCAGAAAGAAACCCTGCATGTGGGAGGTTTGCTGCTGGATGCAAGAAATGGAAAATGGAACAGGCTGGACGAAATATTGAAGGCCATTCAATCCAACCAGTATGGCGAAATATATACCACCTCCTTTATCCGTTTATTGGGGCCCTGTCAGGATAACCGAAAATGGCCGGTCCTCATGGGAGCAATGAACCTGGAGTCCCCGCTGTCAAGGAGCGCTGCCGCACTGGCATTGCTCGGGCATATTGATGAAGGGGCGAAAGCTGCCCTGTGGAAAGCCGCCGGGGATGAATACCGGCTGGTTCGACTGGCAGCCGCCCAGTCGCTGGCACTCTTCCCGCAGCAGGAATTCACGGCTGCCGAGAACCAGTTGTTTTCCAAGGTAAACAGGGAGTTCGAAGAATCGCTTATTACCCGGGCTGATGACTGGAGTGCATATTACAACCTCGGGAACCATTATCAGAACCAGGGTAAACTGGAGGATGCCCTGAAATCTTACGCGAATTCATTGCGGATATATCCTGAAGCCATCCTTCCGTTAGTCAACAGCAGCATCCTGCATGCTGTGAGCGGCGACGCACAGACGGCCCGCAGCCACCTTGAGAGGGCCTTAAAGCTGGACCCGGCCAATGAAGCTGTCAACCAGAATTACGGATTGCTGATGGCCGAACTGAAGCAGATGGACCTTGCAGAGGGGGCGTTCCGGAAGGTGCTGGAGGTGAACAAACTGAACTCCACGGCCGCCTATAACCTGAGCATTATGGTATCATCGAGGGACATAAACGAAGCGTGCAGCCTCAGCAAACAGGCAATGGATGCCACTCCGGATGATCCGAAGTTCGCCTATACCTATGCCTTCTTCCTGAATCAAAACAAGAAGCCGCAGGAGGCCATTCGGCAGTTGGAGAAGCTCCTTTCTGCTCACCCTGATCATCTGTCGTCCGTGTTTTTGCTTGTGAATATTCACATGGGCAACGGCAACCGGCAAAAAGCTATTGAAGTTTACCAGAATGCAATTGCCCAAACAAGGGATGCGCAGGCTTTGGCACAGTTGCAGAATGAGCTCAGGAATTTAAGAGCTATGTAGGGTAAAAGTTTTTTAAACCGCAAGGACGCAAAGGAGGCGCAATGAACGCTAAGGAAAGTCTGCGAGGCCTCTGCGTTGAGTTTAGCGGGTTCTGCGATATTTTTAACCGCGCAAAGGAGGCGCAATGGACGCAAAGAAAACGTTGTGACACTTATGCGTTGAAATTTGCGGATACTGCGATCTTTAATATTTAACCGCAAGGACGCAAAGAAAGGCGCAATGGACGCAAAGGAAAGTCTAGCGAGACCTCTGCGTTGAACTTAGCGGGTTCTGCGATATTTTTAACCGCAAGGACGCAAAGAAGGCACAAGGGACGCAATGCAAAGTTTGCGAGACCTCTACTAAAACGGTTAAGATTAGCTCCGTAAAAAAGGGAATCTTCTTATATCAGTCAGCATTCAAATAATTGTCCTGCTTAAAATTATTTTTCCTGCTCAGGGAGCTTTGAGGGCTATTTTTTTAATGCAGAAAATTTGTCATGAAGCAGGTTTTTCATATACCGGTTAATTTCCCATTGATCTGCCACTGGCGAATTGTCTTTTAAGGAACTCCACATATAAGGTTGCGGACCAAACTCAGGTGTTATGGTGAAGGTATCCGTTCCGATCGACTTTTGATGATTTATTATCCGGTCCCACAGATTCAGGAAGAAATTCACCTGTTCCTTCCAGAAAGGGCTTCTGGGATCAGGGATTTGCGGCCCTTCCGTAAATCCTACCCGGGCGTGAATATGTTCTGTTCTCCTGACAGCTTCCTCAAGTTGGTTCCCGAAATTTTCCAGGTAACTTTCGGTAACACATACCCAATGTGAAAAGTCAGCTGTAATTCTCATTTTGGGCATAACTTGAAACAAGTCCCCTGCATTCATTGGACTGTAGCCAATCCTCCCCCGGTGGGTTTCGTGGGCGACCCGGATGCCCATTTTTTCAGAAAAATTATCCGCGACCTCAAGAACCTTGATTTGTTGTTCGAAGGTAAAATAGTCCCTGCCGGAATGTGAGTTGATCAGTATCGGATGACTTTCCAGGGAGAGATTTAGATAGTATTCAAAAGATTTGCAGTATTCTTCAATGTTATTGCCTCTGGCTTGATGCTGGTGGCTGATCATAACCAAACCGTATTCATTTAATAAACGAATAAACCGGGTACGCTCATTCTTGCTTTCAGGAAGCCAGGTATCCACGCCATCGTATCCGGCCTCCTTTACCTTTTCAAAAAATGCCTCGACATCCAAATTTTCATGCCCCCATTGGGTGCAAAGTATCTTTAATTTCATTTTCCATTTTTATTAATTTGTTCTATTAACAGAAGATCCAGCTTAAAATTCATCGAACGTAATTTGTTCTTTGGGTACTCCGAGTTCGGCGAGCATTCTGGAACACGCTTTAATCATCATGGGTGGTCCGCATATATAGAATTCAACTGACAGTGGATCAGGGTGGTTTTTCAGGTAATTATGAAAAACCACCTCGTGAATGAATCCGTGGTGTCCGGTCCAGTTATCCTCCTCAAGGGGATCGGAAAGTGCAAGATGGAAATTGAAGTTATGATGTTCGTCAGCCAGTCTCCGGAAGTAACCGTCGTAATAAATCTCCTGTTTGGAACGTGCTCCGTACCAGTAACTGATTTTTCGCAGGGTGGATTCATTTTCGAAGAGATGGGCTATATGCGCCCGGATAGGGGCCATGCCAGCACCACCTCCGATATAAACCATCTCCTTTTTTGTGGGTTTGATGTGAAAGTCACCAAAAGGACCTATTGCGGTTACCAGGTCGCCGGGTTTTAAACTGAAGATGTAACTTGATCCCACACCCGGAGGGCAATCCTGACCAGGGGGAGGAGTTGCAATGCGGATGTTGAATCTGAGTGTCCGCTCTGTAACAGTGTTACTGGCAATTGAGTAATTGTTACGCCGGTTGTACCCGTCGTGGCTGCTTGTCAGGCTGAATAAGCCCTGGCGTTTCCATACAGAGGAATATGGCTCTGGTATTTCAAACTCACTGAACCGGATCAGTTCATATTCAGGGATGTCGATTTGGATATAGTCGCCCGGGATAAAATTGACCTTTTCATCGGCTTCAAAAGGTTCAAGTACCAGCTCTTTGATGAAAGTGGAAACATTGTAATTACTGATTACGCGAAATTTGTACCTTTTTTCGGTGCGGGTACCATCGCCTCCCGGTTTCTCGATATTGAGCCAGATGCGGCCACCCCTCTCTTCAATTGGAAAGGTAGCCAGTCCCAGGCATACCGGTGCCCTTGCAGGGGAACCATCCTCAAGATTAAAGCGGCCGTTGTGTTTTGGACATTCGATGATATTGTCTTTAATCAGGCCATCTCCGAGGTGTGTATTACCATGCGTGCATATGCCATCAACAGCAAATAGTTTACCTGATTTATCCCTGGATATGGCAAAAGTCTTTTTTATGTGGTCAAAGCGTATTACATCCTCCCTGTCAACGGCATTGGCAGGGCATACTTCAATCCATCCCTCCTTATCAGGGGTAACATCAGATTGTAACCACCCGTTTCTTATAAGTTTTTTAGGTTCAGGAAGTTTGCGTTTTACGTGGTATGCGGGGTCTTTGACCTGTCTGAGCAGGGTTGGAAGAATCTCCTTCCATGCGGAATAAATGGTTGGATAAACCGGCGGACAATCCTCCTTTACCAGTTTATGCAGTTTTGGCAGGGCATGGTAAGGAACAAGCGGAAACATGTGATGTTCAATGTGGTAGTTCATGTTCCAGTAAATAAAACGGCTTACAGGATTCATGTAAACCGTCCTGCAATTCAGGCGGTGGTCCAGCACATTCTCTGCAAGTCCGGCATGTTGGGGGGTGTTGTGGATGATCATAAGCCAGGTACCAAATAACTGCGGAAGGATAAACAGGAATATGGGAATCCAGGATTGCAGGACAATGGAAATGACAATGACTGAAGAATAAATCGCAAGGCAGATGCGAGCATTTTTATAAACCTTGCTGAATTCAGTTTCCGGAATAAAGGTTTTTTCGGCATCGGTAACTTTTCCCATAGCATGACGGACCAGGCTGGGATAATAGGTTTTGTAACCGCCAAAACTGATGAGGGAAAGCGCAAGTCCCCTGAGATCAGGGGGCCGGGGTACCTGTATCTCCGGGTCCCGGCCGACAATGATGGTATCGCTGTGGTGCCGCGAATGGCTCCAGCGCCAGACTACCGATTCGCGCATGACCATAAAGGACGCGACTTCGTAAACCACGTTGTTCATCCAGTCTGTTCGAAAGGCAGTCCCATGGCCGCATTCATGCCACCGGGAGTCGGAGCTTGTGCCGTAAAATACGGCATATATGAGATAGGGGGCCACTGCCCACCAGGTTCCCCAGAGCAGGATGGTTGCAGTTGCGGTGCTGCCTAAAATGGTAATCAGCAATAAAGTATCACGGATGGCAGGGCCGTTCTTTCGTGTCAGTAACTGACGAAGATCCGGCCGCGGCACCGGGCTCTGGTACCAGTCGGCTTCGGCAAGGCCAAGCTCAACAGCCCGTTTTGAATTCACGCCTGTTAAAGAATAGTCAGGTTTTATTTGGGGGCTTTCATGTGCCGTTGTTCTACTCATACCTGATTGCATTTTCGCCGTTTGTTCTTTCATGGGTTTCATAATTACCAGAAGATTTTAGCATTTTGTCTCATTATAATTGTTAGTTTTTAAAGGTATTTATCTCATTACCAGTGTTTGTTTTTCGGCATTCGATAGAATGCTGGCGCATTTCGATGTAACTCCCATGAAAATTACAATGTTTCTCTTGTGTGAATTTAAATTATTCATGATCGTTTCATTTATAAGTAATTTGTTTTTAATGGTCAGATGGAACTCGCATGATGAATTTTCATCCAGGTTTTTGCTTGTCGAATCACGCCCGATTCATCACAATATTGCAAGACAACGTCAGGAGGATCCTTCAGCATCCTGGTTAAACCGGTTTCGGCTTAACCTGACTCGATCAAGCAAAACAAGTTAAAATTTTGTTTGTAAAAAAATACAAGTTTCACTTTTTATATCTGTCAAAACTGAGTAATGAACCAATGCTAATAAAAAGGGGATGGGTTTGTATCAGAATGATAACCGGATTATGGTTTTGATAGGGATTAGCAATTCTTGTCACTCATTAACGATTTGATATACAGCAAGATGTGAATTTGATTGTTGAGTTGCACAGTAATTGCTTTCTCTACCGCGAATTAAATATTAATTTAAACTATAAAGTCATGAAACATTTGAAGTTATTTGCCGGATTTTTGATTTTAAGCGTAATGATCCTTGTAAGTTGTACTAAGGAGGAAAATCTGATTCCGGAAAATAAGGGACGCTTAAATGTGTACCTTACCGATGCACCATTTCCGATTGGATTGGTTGAACATGCGTTTGTAACCATCGACAGGGTTGAAGTCAGGCAGCGTATCGAAACAGAAGGTGAGGAGGATGAGGAGAACTTCATCGTGATTGCTGAGGAGGCCATGGAGTTTGACCTGCTTCAGCTGACCAATGGTATTACCACCCAACTTGCCATGGCCGACCTGGAGCCGGGGAGTTACGACATGATCAGGCTTCATGTGGTGGATGCCAGAATTGTGCTGACTGATGGAAACGATTACGATCTGAAAGTTCCCAGCGGTTCTTCAAGTGGCCTGAAGATTAAGATTGAACCTGCAATCAG
>CAYMXK010000155.1:0-9994 GCA_964393915.1 uncultured Prolixibacteraceae bacterium | reverse complement strand
CCGCCGGTCGAGTTGATGGTCACACCGGAGACTTTTCCGGCCATGGAATTCAGGACATTTTCCTGTACCACCCTGTTCAGGTCTTCACCGTCAATCCTTCCGACAGAGAAACCGAGGGATTTTTCCTCCCGACGTATTCCCAGGGCAGTAACCACAACTTCCTGCAGGGCTTCAACACTTTCATTCATAACTACATCGATGGTGCTTCTCCCCTGAACCGCAATCTCCGAAGTTTCGAAGCCAATAAAAGAGAAGGTTAGGGTGGCATTGGAAGGCACTTCAATGCTGTAATTGCCATCCTGGTTGGTGATGGTGCCGATGGCTGTACCCATTACTGCGATGCTCAGGCCTGGTAGTGGCATGCCGGTGGAGGCTGATGTTACCGTACCCGAAACCCTGACGGGTTGCTGGGCAGCCGGAATGACATCCGCAAAGGCGTGCCCCGGGGCGGCTATCAAAATGGTCATCAGGAAAATGGCCGCTAGCAGAATTAAAAACAGTCGCCCTGTGATATTTTTTATGGCATATTTAAATTTCATATCAATTCATTTAAATTAGGTTTAATTGACAGCTTCAAAACTAAGTATCAGTGCATGGGTATTTTTGGGAGCATCTTTTGGTGAGGCAGCCATAAACATTACAAGCTGCATCCTTGTATTGGAAATGCTCTTCAGAATGACCTTTCTCTGAAAATCACGAAAACCGACAAATGAAGTACCGGAAAAATTGAGCGTACTGACATCTTTGTAGGTAATCACTCCTCCGGCACCATAAACCGAAGGAACCACAAAGTCCTCCTTTTCGATATAGGAAAAAGTTGCAGTTGCATCAGGTGTATATTTGGCAATACAAAGTCCAAATGCTGCTCCGTTGGCATTTACAACACCCCCTGGCCCCTGGGTCGCCAAAGTATACAGATATCCACTGAAGGAGGCACCATCATCCTTTACATCCTGGGAATATTCCCCGTCAAAATAAAAAGTGTATTCATCCTTGTAAATATTACCCATTCCGAACTCAAGATCGAAGATACCAGTAGGCAATGGCCTGGGGGTCCCTTTAACCAGTGAGAAAGATGCATCCGCATTGGCAAGATAATCGCCCCCGGTGCTGTGGTCGGCTGTTAGTTTCCATTTTTTTCCATTGTATCCCGCAGCAGTGTGATCGCCCGTAAGAAGCGAGTATGGTGTAAGCGCGATGGCCAGCTTGACCTCTTTGGTGGCCGTGGTCCCTGCATTATCCTGAGCAGTGAGTTTGGCAATGTAATATCCACCTGTTTCATACACATGCACGGGATTTTGTTCAGTACTGGTTTTACCATCACCAAAATCCCACATCCAACTTTTTGCACTATGCGTTAACGCGGTAAACGCAACCTGTTTGTCCTTGACACTGAAAAAAATCTCAGCGGATATGGGGAATTCAGGTCTTTCATTTTCCTCTTTGCATGACGGTAATATCCATACCGCCAGGATAAAGAAAGTTAAGCTTCGTAAGATTAATCTGTTTCTCATCTTTGTTAAAATTAGTTAATTATCATTATACCAATAACTTAAAAAAGCAGGAATAGTATCACCCAAAAGGTTAAAAAGCTCTTCTAATGAGTAAAATTAATTCATCTAAATTATGAATTGCAGATTGCTTAAACTTATGGAATATTGTTCAAATTATATTGTTTCTTCACATAATCAGGCCAAAAGGTGAATATTTATGTACTGCCTGGATAATAACAGCTAATAGTTATACCTGACGCATCTTTTTTTGTTTCATTTTATCCTTGTTTTACTATAGCTTAGCAGTAATTTTTTCATTAAGAATGGATTAAAACCTCCACTTACTGAACAAATAAAACTTTTTGTTTTTTGTTGTCGCCAAAAGTAGATACCGGAGATTACAATTCTGTTAAAGTGAAATTAAGATACAATTACTTAGTCTTTAAGTTCAGCGAAGCGAATTGCATCCCGATACACCGGCGACAAACAATGATGGAATATTAACGATAGTATGGATATATCCATATTCATGGCCTACAGAAGGGTAAATTATAATGCAATACCATTAATATTCCATAATTACATTGTTTTCAAAATTTGCATCTTTGGAGAAATCATTACATAAACAGACTATGAAAAATATCCGGTTTTGGTTTCTCGCCTCTCTCCTGTTGGTGTCCGCATGCAAAAACGGCCCCGACAAAGTGGAACAATCAGCAAAACAAGTCCACATGGATACCCCCTTCCTCCAGGATTACAGCATCAAATACTATCTGACAGACCCGGCAGTTCAGCTGCTGCAGGTTGCTTCCGACAGAAACGGGGCAATCAGGATTCTGTCATCCGATGGCCTGAGAAAACCGCACAGCGGAGCGTTTCTCTATCCCGGGACCATTGAACCTGACAACTCATACCGTCCAATGGCCGATAAAAAAATCAGCAGCATTGGTTCCTACCATGACCAACTGGTCTATCTCGATATTAAGGCGGTGTTGAGCAACGCATGGGCCGGAGAATTATATTCCCGACATAGCATGCCTGCAGCAAAGCTCTTCTGCGGCGGAAAGGATTTCGCATTCCTGGTCAGCGACGGAACATCCCTGAAACTTGTGAAGGATTCTGCCATCGGGTGGGAAGGCAACCTATCAGGCGAAAAAATCCTTCAGATACGCTACCATTCAGTTGACAACCGGTTCTGGATACTCACCGCCTCAAGCCTTCATGAATTTGACCCGTCATCCAAACAACTCAGTCGGGCTATTGGCGGCGAAGGCTTCACTTCATTTGATCTTTCTCCGGATAATAACCTGGCCTATGTGGGCACCGCCAACGGCTACCTTGTAGTGGACACCCGTACGAAACAACAGAAAGGAGACCCGGTAAGGAGAGTCCCGGTAACAGGAATCACCGCCATCAGCAACGTCAATGGAAATATCTGGTTTGGTTCAGAAATGGGCGCCTTTACACTCAGGGAAGACGGCAAGTACAACTATTACTACGGAGAGCGCTGGCTGCCCGGCAATGTGGTGGTTGACATTGCAGCCGGTACGGACAATTCTGTCCTGATTTTAACCCAAAACGGACTGGCGCAGATTCGTTTTCAAATGATGACCCTCGAAGAAAAAGCAATGTACTTTCAGAAACAGGTAAGGAACCGGCATATCCGGCATGGGTTCAATGCCTCCATAGAGGGCATGAAACAGGGCAACCTCTCAACGGGCTACCTCAGGGATTCCGACAACGACGGACTCTGGACTTCCATGTACCTGGGCGCCGAGATTTTCAGGTATGCCGTAACGAAATCAGACGACGCCCTGCAAAATTGCATAGAATCTTTGGAGGCCATGGAACGCCTCTACACCATCAATCCCGTCGAAGGGTTTCCGTCACGCTCGTTCGAGCGCAGGGGATACATTGAGATTCTTTCTGACCCCGAACGGTGGCAGCATGCCAGTGATCCGGAGTGGGACTGGAAGGCAACTACGAGCAGCGACGAAGCCATCGGCCATATTTTTGCCATGGGGGCCCTCGCCGAACTGATCGAACGCGAAGACCTCAGGAACAGGGCAATCCACCTCATCGATATATTGATGCAACACATCATCGATAACGATTGGTATCTCATCGACTACGACGGAAAACCCACTTTGTGGGGACGCTGGAATCCCGAATATGTGAATGGCTTCCCCATCCAGGTGGGCGACAGGAAACTCAATTCCTCCAATATCGTGGCTATGCTCCAGACTGCCTATCACTTCACGAAAAAAGAAGTTTACAGGGAAAAGGCCTTCGAACTTATGGAAAAACACGGGTACCTCGAAAACCTGATGAGGCCAATGAGCGTGATTGGCGAGGCAACAGGCGATGCCGACGACTGGAGCAAAATGTTGTCAGAATCATGGAACCATTCTGACGATGAGATGTATTTCCTCGGCTACTGGGGCTTATACAGGTATGCCTTTGACGATGAACTGAAAGCCAAATATAGAGAGGCAATTGTTGACCACTGGGAAGCGGAAAGGCCTGAAAAAGAGGGGCTGTGGAACATCATGACCGCGCTGGCGGAAGTAGATCACTTCGATCTGGAGGAGGCCATATGGTACCTTCAGGAACATCCGCTGGACCTGATCAACTGGGACATCAGGAACAGCCACAGGAAGGATATCGAATTCATTGAACCCAACTTCAGGAGACAAACCCTGACAGAGGTTCTTCCTCCTGATGAAAGACCGGTACAACGGCACAATGGCAACATGTTCAACAACGACCGGGAAAGGGGCAACGGCACAGGCGAACACAGCGCCGGCGACATCTGGCTGCTGCCTTACTGGATGGGCCGCTACCTGGGGGTAATTGGCGAACCGGCCAAAAAATGAAATCATTAACAATATCTACTCCATGGACATATTAAAACGAAATCTGAATGCGGTAACCGGATGGCTCCTCTTCCTCGCAGTAGCGGGAGCAGGCTGGTTTTCCTGCACACCGCACACAGGCTCCCCTGCCACCGTAAGAACAGTAATGGACAGGGTGGTTACTGACCTGTATGCCACCGCCGGAGCAGAGGAACTCTCACAAATCAGCCAGGTGAGTGTTTTCTCCCTTTTTTCTGACGATGAATTGGTGGCTTTATCAACCACGCACTGGATGTTCGACGTTAACGTGCCCGCTGTGGTTTCTGTCATGCGAAGTACCCGCCAGGAACATGTTCCGTTCTGGCTGACCGGTCAGGGTTTTACCCTTACCGGGGAAGTAATTAAAAATGAGCAGACTACGTATGAAGTTTGGGAAAAGAATTTTCCAAAGGGGCGCGTCGGGCTGGGCATCAACGGCTTTGAAAACTACGGACTGCACTATTTCGTATCTGTAGCCCCGCAGGAAAAAGGCGCGAAACTTGAATTGGATAACTTTTTTCCTGCCAACCAGTATGTCGGGGTACTCGACGACGGGGCTTTTACCTACCACGACTGGACAGAGCTCGTCGTCAGGGACGTTCCTGAAACCATGAAAGGGCAGCTGTTGCTCACCACTGTCCGCGGCCGGGGAGTGGAATCGTACCTTATTGGTGCCTTCCGGTCAACAACGCACCCTTCTTCCGAAAAACCCGACCAGTTAATGGTCACCTGGAGCAGCGATCCCTCCACCACCATCGACATTCAGTGGCGCACTTCGGCCACAGTCGACAATGGCACGGTCATTATCCGGGAAATAAATAATGAGGAAATAAAACAGGTCGCAGCTGAAAAATTAGTGATGGAAGACCGCCTCCTTATGAACGACCGCTACATCCACCGGTATACTGCCAAAATTACAGGACTGAAACCCGGAACCACTTATCAGTATCTTATCCTCCCGGAGAGTGACTGGAGCAAAGCCACTTCATTCACCACCGCTTCGACCGGAAACCAATTCTCTTTCCTTTGGTTCGGCGACACCCACAACTCCCCCTTTTACGGAGAAATACTCTCGAGGGCATGGGAAAACCACAACGACATAGCCTTCCTGACGATTTCAGGAGACCTGGTCAACGATGGACTGCACCGGAACCAGTGGGATGACCTTTTCGCGCTGTCAGGACCCGTTATCAGCAGCCGGCCGCTGATGGCAGTGCCCGGTAACCATGACAACCGGGCCGGACTCGGGGCAGGGATGTTCCGGGATATGTTCAGCTATCCCCTCAACGGCCCCGATGGCGTCCCTAAAGAACAGACCTATTCCTTTACCTACCAGAACTGCCTTTTCCTCATGCTCGATGCCACCTCATCATTGGAGGGACAAACTGACTGGCTGGAAGCACAACTTTCGGGAAGTACGGCAACCTGGAAGATTGCCATTTTTCATTTTCCACCCTACAACCACAGCTCACCTTATGTAGGTATCCAAAAAACCTGGATCCCGCTTTTCGACAAATACCATGTCGACCTGGTCATGGGCGGACATCTCCACTATTACATGCGTTCGCACCCCATGAAGGGTGGCAAAGTCGCCGGTTCTTTCCGGGAGGGAACCGTATACGCTATCTCCATTGCCATCCCCGGAAGAGAGAACGAAATTCCTGAGGAGAGCTACGCCGCGGTCCGCGACCAGGAGGGCCACCTCTACCAGTATATTACTATCAGTGAGAATACACTTACATTTAAGTCAGTGAACATAGACGACAAGGTAATTGACGAATTTACCATCTTTAAATAAGCTTTTTGTTTTAACTTTGAGCAAAAGCCGTGAATTAGACACTGAAAACCGGAGGGCAGAACCAAATACCAGTTATCTGACAAATTGCCGGGTTAGCGGCTTCTGCATAAATATAAACAACAAGGAATTAAATGTATCCTGAGGTGTCACACTCATATGGTGAGTTGGAAATTTTCCGGTATTGATACCAATTGATACTTATAAAACACTGTCTATGAAGTATTTAAAGGAGTTGAAAGCAGTTCTGGCTTTGGTGTTGCTACAAACCGGCCTGTCCGTTGCACAACCAAAGGAACCGGTTGATTATGTCGACCCGTTTATCGGAACCGATTTTTTTGGCCACACTTTTCCGGGGCCATCCCTACCCTATGCGATGGCACATCCGGGTCCCGACGTTTACAACCAGGGATGGACCTATGCGGCTGGCTACCATTATGCAGAAAGTTCGGTCATGGGTTTCAGTCACACCCATTGGAGCGGAGTCGGAATGGTCAACGGGGGCGAAGTTTTGCTGATGCCGGTCGTCGGCCAGAAAATCAAAACCATGCCGGGAGCCCTCGAAAATCCGGATGAAGGCTACCGGTCCCGCTTCGACCATGAGACAGAGACGGCTTCCCCCGGATATTATTCCGTCTACCTGAAAGATTATGGCATCAGGGCTGAGTTAACCGCCACCAGGAGGGCAGGGTTCCACCGCTATACCTTTCCATCTTCAAAACATGCCAGAATCATCCTCGATCTCGGGCACCAGCTGGGAAACAATACATCGTCCGAATTTTCGGAGCTGAGCATCCTCAACAACAACACCATCGAGGGCGTAAAAAGCAACAGCGGGGGAAAACTCTATTTTGTCGCGGAGTTCAGTAAACCTTTCCTTTACTATGGCACCTTCGACAACGATTACAAAACCCCGGAATCGGGAGGAAGTATCTGGCCCTATAAGAACGGCGAAAACGGAATAAACATAGGTGCATTTGTCTCCTTCCATACCGCAGAGAATGAGCAGATACTGGTGAAAGTGGGAATTTCCTATACCAGCGTGGAGGGGGCCAGGAACAACCTGCGCTCGGAAATCCCCCACTGGGATTTTGACGGGATACACCTCAATGCCCGGCAGATCTGGAACAATGAATTATCGAGAATCCGCATCGACGGGGCAACCGAGGACCAGAAGGTCATTTTTTACACGGCAGTATACCGCTCCCTGCTGGCACAATATATTTCACAGGATGCAGACGGAAAATACCTGGGCGCCGACAGGAAAATCCATGTGGCAAAAGGGTACGACTACTATGGCTCCTTTTCCTGCTGGGATACCTACCGCTCACAACACCCGTTGCTGACCCTCATAGCCCCCGCCCATGTCAACAGCTTTATAAAATCCATCGAGGCAAAAACCAGGGAATACCAGTGGCTGCCGGCACAGCATTTTCTGAACGTATTCGGGGAGTCGATGGTAGGCGACCATCTTGTCCCCATTATTGTGGATGCCTGGGTGAAAGGATTCAGGGATTATGATGTAAATTTCCTGTATGAGGCGATGCGACTGAAAGCCATGGAAGCCCCCAAACCCCCTGTGCCGGGTTACGCGGGGCGATCGGGCCTGAAATATTACAAAGAACTGGGATATACTCCGGTAGACAAAGTAACGGAATCGGTGCCCAACACCCTGGAGCTGGCCTACGACGACTGGTGCATTGCACAGCTGGCCAAAGAGTTGGGAAAAACTGAAGACCACCGGATTTTTCTTCAGCGTGCCCGAAATTATACCAATCTTTGGGATCCGCAGACCCGGTTCATGCGACCCAAAAAGGCAGACGGCACCTGGCTCGAAGAGGCCGACGGCCGCGAACAGGAAATCTTAAAAACGGGTGACCACGCCTACTACCGCTATTTTGATCCTTTGCTGGTAGGAAGAAGACCCAACCGCTATTATACGGAATCGAATGCGTGGCAGTACATCTGGTCGGTGCAGCACGATGTCGTAGGACTGGTCAACCTCTTTGGAAGCACTAAGGCCTTTACAGAGAAACTGGATGAATTTTTCTCCATGACTCCCAATATTTCTCCTCCCAAATATGTAGGCGTTGTAGGTACCATCGGACAATATGTGCATGGAAACCAACCCTCTCATCACGTGGCCTATTTGTACAACTATGCGGGTGAACCCTGGAAAACGCAGATGCGGGTGCGCCAGATTACCGAAGAGTTATACAGAACCGGACCTGGCGGATTGTGCGGTAACGAGGACATGGGATCCCTGTCGTCATGGTATGTGCTGAGCGCCCTCGGTTTTTACCCGGTCACCCCCGGCGACACGGCGTATGCCATCGGAAGTCCGCTCTTTGGCAAAGCCGTCATGGAACTGGAAAACGACAGGGAATTCACCATCATTGCCAACAACAATTCTGCTGCCAATAAATATATCCAATCGGCTACTCTCAACGGAAAAGTGCTGAACCACACATGGATAAGCCATGGGGTGATTACCGCCGGGGGCACGCTCACCTTCGAAATGGGCCCCGAACCCAACAGGAAATGGGGAAGCCTTAGCGAAGATGCCCCGCCTTCGATGAGTAAAATATTCAGTGATGGCAAAAAAGGAGGAAGAAAATGACGATAAATAAGTTGAGTGCCACAATAATCCTGTTATTGGCAATCCACGCGGCCGGCAGTTATTCTGTAGCCCGGGGAGGAGATGTATTCCGTCAGGCTGATGAAAAACAGGCAATCCATGAGATTGCCGGGAACACCGGGCCCAAACCGGATTATGGCAGGATTGAATTTTGGTCTGCCTCGCCCTATAAGCACGATACCTCCGACAGCATCCCCCGTTTCCTTGAAAACGAGGTCAGGGACCAGCGCGCCGACCTGTTTTTCATACATCCCACCTCATTTTTTCCGGAAGGGGATGAGAGCGCATGGAATGCAGACCTGACAGACGAGCAAGTGAACATGACAACGGATTATCGGTCGATACTTTTTCAATCGACCATCTTTAACGGCAGTTGCAGGATTTTTGCCCCGCGATACAGACAAGCCGGCATGAAAGCATTTTACGTACGCAATTCCCCGGAGGCCATAAAGGCTTTTCAACTGGCCTATGACGATATAAAAGATGCCTTCCGTTGGTATCTCAGTCAGGAGAACATTGGGCGCCCTATCGTGATTGCCTCACACAGCCAGGGGAGTCTGCACGCCATAAAGCTTCTGCAGGAGTTTTTTGACGGGACACCATTGCAGAAGCAATTAGTTTGCGCGTATGTGGCAGGGTACAGGATCGAAAAAAGTGCATTCCGAAAAATACCCGTCGGGGAGCATGCCCTTCAAACCGGGTGCGTGGTTGGTTGGCGCACCTATGCGGAGGGGGAGATACCGGAAAACATCAGGGCGGAGAAAGGCAGCTCCATTTGCGTCAATCCATTAACCTGGACTACAGGAGGATCTCCAGGAACCAAAGATATGCACCTGGGAATCATGCTGGAATTTGAAAAAATTATTCCCTACACCGTCAGCGCCGTAATTGAACCCTCTGCAAATATCCTGTGGGTGGATACGGATGTTGTGCTGGAAGAGGGAAAGGGAAAACCCAGAAATCTCCACACCTATGATTTCAATCTGTTTTGGATGAACATCAGAGTAAATGTAAGGGAACGGATCGATGCCTGGTACAACCGGTAAAAAACAGACACTGGAACAGCGCTCCCTCTCATTCCTGCGGAGGCAGGAAACCAGTATACGTCCACTGGAGTCACACTTTCGTGGGAATGCGCAGCCTTTTATATAAGAAATTAGCCAAACTCAAGGAT
>CAYMXK010000154.1:0-10001 GCA_964393915.1 uncultured Prolixibacteraceae bacterium | reverse complement strand
ATTCCGGTTTCAGGCTGTGTGCACTTTACAATAAGAAAGGGGAAAGTAAATAGCAGTACTATGATTGTAATTAATTGTTTAGCAATAGTTTTCATGTTTTTATATTACTACGTTTACTCCGTAAAGTCATTATTTGCCACCAAGGCACGAAGACACGAAGCCCTTATTTGCCACCAAGGCACGAAGACACGAAGGGTTCACCAAGATTACTAAATTGATATTCAATACTTGGAGATACTTGGTGCCTTGGTGCCTTTGTGGCTTTTTTTTTTGTTCACTTATCATATATTTTCCATTTACATTTTCACTGTTCATGCTCTGTTATTCTTTCAGCAATTGAATTTTCTGGAAGGTTATCCCGTAATGTCCTCCCGGAGGGTGTACTTTATGTGGTTTATCGTTTTCATCGAGCGAGAAGTTTCCTGAATAGAGCAACCACATGGTAAGGCCATCATCGCTGATGAATTTGGTAGGGATGTTGACAAAATAGGCCTGTGTGCCAAATTCCTTCATATAGTTGATGATTTTCCAGTCACCGTCAATTCTGTCTGATTCAAGCAAATAGGTATTCATTCTGGATGTTGTGTTACCTCCGTCGGTCACAAACATCAGGTACTTTTTTAAAGGAGCGTTGTAAGTTATGGTGACACATCCCATATTGTTGTCCCACTCCAGCAATGGCTTGATTTCCTCAAAATTTTTCGTCCAAACCGGGTTGCCATTCAAATCTTTTCCACCATAAAACTCATATTTTGAAGCATCATTGATGTTTTCAATGGAAGGAGTTACCCTTATAAGGTAAATCTGGTCACCGGTAATCCAGCTGTTGTTCCAGAACCGCCAGTTTTTGGAGTGAGTTTCCATATCGGCACCGTGTGCCACAAGGTAAGCTTTGCCGTCGGGTGAATGTTCCATGTTTTTACCGAAATCGACAAAGTGGGGTGCGCCAATCTTCAGGGGATGTCCAAACATTCCCGTTTCCCCGAAAATAGGCTCTGCCGGTGTGTGCGGAGTAGGTGTCCAGCTGTGGCCATAATCCTTTGAATACCTGAATCCGACGAAAGGCCCCAGCCAGGGCCAGTTTATGTTCTTTCCATCGTATTTGGTTCCGTTGGCCGGGCCCAGACAGTAAGTACCGTAATACCAGACTCCATCATGAACCAAAGAGCCACAGGGATAACGGCCTGCATAAGGCGCGGCAGGCGAGCTTTTATCCAACCCGATACTGTAGGCTGTCATTGTAAGCGGGTCATCCCCGACAATTACACCCTGTCCGGTTGTGATGTGAACCGGATCAACCCACGATTGAGACCAGTCGGTGTATCCATCCAACCGTTTTGTTCTGCCGTCCGTCCAGGGTGAATAGAGGGTATCATTCGATGCCCAGGTTGGATACCAGGTATCGCCATATCGGAAACCACTCTTCACCCCAAGGAATTTAATGGCATTAAAAGTCTCAGACCGGGTAAATGGGCAATCATCAGGAATTTCCGATGGCCAGATAAATGGTTCATATTCAAGGATAACAGGTTTGAGTTCAGGCAACTGGGAATTTGCAGTTAAAGCAGAAAAGAGAAACAGGGATAAAACAATTGTTGTCCTGAGAAAAACAGAAGATGCTTTTCCATACAGACTGGATTTGCTACGTCCTGAATGACAATTGGTTATAAATAAGGTCTGGTTGGTGTTCATGTTGATTTTTTCTTTAGGATTTACTTCAATTTATTTAGGATGAGGCCTTTCAGCTACAGAGAATTAAAAGGTATCTGAATTCAGGAAAGTCTGCATTTTTTGTTTCACTCCCGGAATATTCGTTAACCTGGCAGGCATTTCCCATCAAATAACTTTTTATTTGAAAAAATCTGGGCAAAGTCAAAGGATAGAAAGTATTTTCCCTGACTTTGCCCAGATTGATAATCCCTATTCTACTGTATTCAGAATAAGGTCAGAACTTCTATTTTCTAATACCCCGGGTTCTGCGTCAGTTTATTATTGATTGTTAGTTCATTGATAGGCAGGGGTAATAAATAATGCCTGGCTGGATTGAATCCCCATGTATTGCCTGGTCCGGTAAGCACATTAACACTGTAGGGATCGAGGTAGCCTTCTGAATCCTGTCTTAATGTGGCATTTATATTTTTGAATTCCTGGGTATATTTCGTTCCTTTAGGCCTCTTCCCCACGAATAAATTATGTGCCCTCCAGCGCAAAACGTCGCTGAGACGGTGCCCTTCGGCTACCATTTCCACTGTCCTTTCCCTCCTGATTTCCTGCAAAGCGGGGGTCAACGGATATCCATAATCAGGCCATGCAGGATCGGTAACGATATTGGCAATTACCAGGTTTGGCATACCGACCCTTTGTCTGAGCTTGTTGATGGTCAGATCGACATCGGCCTGAGTCAGTTGTCCCAGTTCAGCCTTGGCTTCCACGTAATTCAGGAGTGCCTCTGCATAACGGAAAATAATCCACGCCAACTCACCTGAGGTACCATTTGTTCTTGGATCAACCTGTGGCCGGCGCCATTTTTTCGATTCATATCCGGTGGGACCCATCTGCCCGGTAAGAACGGGAGTAACAAACTTTACGGTGTCATTTCTCACGTTGATACTCAATGCGTCTCCGGGTTTCATGATGGTCTGTTCAAGCCTCGGATCGCGGTTGACAGCAACAACTCTCAGGTCGCCGTCTCCCTGGTAAAGCGGACTGACCGAAATGGGCAACCCATCGGAGGCAAGGTAAGAGCGTACAAATTCCCGGGTATATCCGCTGGCATGCGGCCAGTTCCATTGTTGATTTGTGAAGTTATCTCCAGCTTCCAGGCTATTATACTGTTTCCAGAACAGCACTTCCGGGTTACTGGTTAAATCGATCTGGTTAAACAGTTCGTAATAAACAGTTTTTACATTTCCTGTCGTAAGTGAATACCTATTGCCGTCAATAACTGTTTTGGCTGCAGTGGCAGCGAGATTCAGGAATCCTGCACCATCGGTAGTCCCGGCAAATGGAGTTCCCTGGTGGTATTTTTCCCATGTTCCCGCATAGAGACATACCCTCGATTTAAAAAGCAGGGCAATGTCACGGTTCACACGGCTGGCTCCCGCCTCGTTTTTCAATTTCAACTTAGAGATGGCTGCATCCAGATCGCTGATAATGAAGTTGACCACCTCTGTCCTTGATTTTCTTTCAGAGTAAAGGAATTCCTCATCGTTGATTGAAAGTGTTTTGGTGATAATAGGCAGGTTACCAAATTGCTTAAGAAGTTCAAAATAATGCCATGCCCTGAAAAAGTGCCCCTCCCCAATATACTGGTCTTTATTTTGACCTGAAGTTACCTTATCGGCGTTATCGAGGAAATAATTCACATTACGGACATTGGTCCAGGTCCAGCCTCCTCCTGTGGTGGGTACGGTTATTACACCATCCATACGGTTTTTGAATCCTATGTAATTACCCATGGTGATGACAACATCTGTCCCGGCATCGGGTAAGGCGGTACCTCCTGACCCTGACAGGCCCCAATAACCCCCTGCAGAACCGGTCATATCCTGATACAATCTATTAACGTATAATTGAAGGTCACCATCGGTTTTCCAGAACTGAGGGTCCGATATCTGATCCAACGGGGTCTTGTCAAGCAAATCATCGCATGAGCTTAAGGTTAAGCCCATCATTATCATGAATGTATATAATACCTTTTTCATTTTCGTTTCTTTTAAAAGTTAATGTTTAACCCAATAGAATAAGCCTTTGCCAACGGATAGATTTTCGCATCCCCACCTAATCCTGAACTGGTAATAGCTTCAGGATCGAATAGCATCAGATCAGTAAAAGTCAGGAGATTTTCTCCTGATAAATAAATCTTTGCACCCGAAATAGACACCTTTCTGGTAAGGCTCTGAGGGATGGAATATCCCAACTGGAGATTCTTCATACGCAGATAGGAACCGTTTTGCATATAACGATCATTCGGAGTCTGGTAATTTTTTTGATTTTCCCCGGTAAACACAGAATAAGGTTTCGCGAAATAGGCGTTCGGATTGGCTCCCAGCGGGCTGGTGTCATCGCGCCAGTAATCCAGGTGTTCCTTTAAAACCGTGGCATGCAAAGGACCGTTGGCATGACCCCTGAAATAATTTCCATTAGCAGATTCTGAGATCCAGACGTCTAACTTGCCTATTCCCTGGAAGAAGGCAGCAAGATCAAACCCTTTCCAGGATGCACTCAGGTTAAACCCATAGCTGAACCGGGGCCTCTCATTTCCCATTACTCTTAAATCGCCATGGTCATCTATTGTGTTCGTGCCACGGTCAACTTTCCCATCGCCGTTCTGGTCGACGTATTTCACATCGCCCGTTCTCCAGGTACCGGCCTGAACAGCTTGTTGATTGGCCCAGCCGGTAATCTCTTCCTGTGTTTGGAAAAGGCCTGCGGTATAGTAGCCCCAGAGATCACCCAATCGTTGTCCGACAAAGAAGGTGCTCAGCACACCAGTAGGGTTGTTGTATTTTGTGACCACACTGATATTATCAGACAATACCCCGCCGATGGAATAATAAAAATCACGGACTTTGTTTTTATAAGAAAGTTCCAGATCCCAGCCTCGCGTCCTTATCTCGCCGCTGTTTGTCCGGGGTACTTGAGCCCCAAGTACAACCGGAACAGCAGGTCCAGGGCCAACAAGGTCGGTGGTATAGGCTTGATACCAGTCGAACGCACCCGATAAGCGGTCACCGAGTAACCGGAAATCAGCTCCAACGTTAAAGGTACTTACCTTTTCCCATGTCAGGTCGATACTCGTCAGGTTGGGTGTTCCCACAGTCCACAAGCGCTGTTTTCCGAACAGCCAGGTGCTCTGTGAAATGGGCATCGTAGGTACGTACAGGTAGTTGGCCACATTCTGGTTACCCAGTGAACCGTATGATGCCCTGATTTTCAGATAATCAATTACACCCGCCAATGGGTAAAAATTTTCTTTCGACAATACCCAGCCGGCGGAAACAGAGGGAAAATTTCCCCATTGTTCGCCCGGTTCAAACCGGGACGTACCATCCGCCCTGAAGTTAACTTCGAGTAGGTATTTTTCGTCAAAATTGTAGTTCAGCCTGCCGAAAGCACTCTGGGTAGCCCAGTGCCCCTGGCCGTCCGAAACCGTTTTTGTTCCCACGGCAGTGCTCACCGAAGGAATGGCATCGCTCAATAAAAACAGAGCATTGGCATTCATATTAAAGTACTTGTAAACTTCCTGCTGATAACCGGCCAAAAGTGACACATTGTGTTTCCCGAAACTTCGTGTATAGCTTGAGTATGCACTCGGCGACAAATATTCATTCGTATTCAGCGTAGGATAAAATTTGGTTGTCTCTTTGGGGGGTGCATATGCGGTTTCACCATTGGGCCTGACCCATGGAGCCTGTAAGTCTGTTTTAACGTTCCGGTCACTGTTCATGATGTAATTCACTTCCACATTGGTCACCCAACCTTTGACCGGTTCAAGTGAAATCCTGGGAGAAAGTACAAATTGCCGACCGATGGTCACATCTCTGGCAGAGCTTCTCTGTAGGACCCTGCCCTCCTGAGTCGGGACATCGGTGCCGGGATAAAATTGCGGCATGGTGGGTTTAATTTTGGTGATCAAGTCATAGATTGTGGCACGTCCGCTGGCATCCCATGGAAAATCCTGCTTGTTGTTATTATATTTGAAAATGGCTGTAATATTCATCCATGGGGTAGCCTGCGCACCGATTTTTCCATCGAAGTTGTAGCGGTAATAGGAATCTTTCCATGCCTTGAACAACCCCTGCTCGTCGTAGTACCCTGTTGAGATATAATAGTCAATCTTATCCGTTGCTCCCGAGACACTCAGGTTGTGTTTCTGCCGGGTACTAAAATCCTTGTAATATATTTCGTACCAATCTGTTACACCGGCTGCTCCAAGTCCCATGGCACCTATATCCCAGGAAAGCCCATCGGCCCTGCCTCGCATTTCCACCGCACTGCCCGGATTGGCAATGTTCTGGGCTAATCTTTCAAGCGCGTCAGCGGTGTACCATCCATTTCCGCCCACATTTCTTGACGCGTCGTTCATAGCCAGCGCAAAGTTCATTGGGTCGGCCAATTGAGGAAGGTTTAGCGGACTTGAGATGGCAAAGTTGTTGGAATACGACACCTTTGCTCCTGACTTGGCATCCTTTCCTCTTTTGGTGGTGATCAGGATCACTCCGTTGGCTGCCCTGGCCCCATAAATGGCAGAAGAAGCAGCATCTTTTAGTACCGAAATAGATTCAATGTCATTAGGATCAATGTCGTTGATACTCATTGGAATCCCATCAACAAGCACATAGGGGGAAGTATTCCCCGAGAACGATGAGAGGCCTCTGATGTTCATGTTCATTTCGCCACCCGGCTCACCGCCAGCCCCGCTGACACTGATGTTCAGGTTCGGGACAAGCCCCTGCAGGGCCTGCTGTACCGATGTCACCGGCCTTTCCTGAATTGATTCGCTTGTTACAACTGAAATTGCACCGGTTAAATTGACCTTTTTCTGAGTACCATACCCTATCGCTACCACTTCATCCAAACCAATTGCACTGGTTTCCATGATGACGTTGATTGAAGTCTGGTTCCCCACTATAATTTCCTGGGTTTGCATTCCCACAAACGAAAATACAAGGGTTGCATTCGCCGGGACATTTGGTAATGTAAATACCCCGTCAGCGTTGGTTACAGTTCCCTGTTGTGTACCTTTAATAAGTACGGTAACTCCCGGCAGTGGAAGGTCAGAATTGTCCTTAACCGTTCCGGTGATACGTTGTTGCTGTACAGCCTGAACTGTAAGAATTGAAAGAAGTGATAATAAAACCACCATCTTCAATTTTCGTAACAGTTTTAATTTCTCAGGCAAGAAAGCAGAGTGAATCGTTCTCCTTTTTTCCATAATTTTTAGATATAATTAAATTAATAATCCATTAATTAAATTTTAATTTTTCATCCCTTACAAATTTACAATTTCTTTTTAATATCGTTTTCAAAATATAAAAAAATATAAAAAGAATGAATAATATTTAAGAAATTAGATATGTTTCTCATATAATAAACAGATATATATCATTAATCTTTAATTAAATAAGTAATCTGTCAATATATTTATATTTAAAACATTTTATTCTATTATTCATTTATTCATTCTATAATATAGTTTGATAATTTTTTAATATCATTTAAAATTATCTACTCCCCTAGTCTGATATAATACGGAACAAACGAATTATAACAATGCTTTTTTTTACGATAGCGGCCTTTGCGTAGAACTTTGCGAACCTTGCGGAAATTTTAACCGCAATGGACGCAAAGAGAAAACGCGAAGAACGCAAGGAAATACAGTTGATATTATAAGGGAATAGTTTATAAGTGAACCCTTTGCGACCTTTGCGAAGCCCTTTGCGAACCTTGCGGTTAAATCTTCTTAACCGCAAGGTACGCAAGGAGATACAGTTAAAATGGGAACAGCAGATTAGTGTTACCAGGAAGAAATCCAGAGATAATTAAAGGATATCAATATTCAGCGTAACTATATTGTCTGCCGATAGAGACACTACCCTTTCATTCTTGTTTGCAGCACCATCAACCTGACCATTTCCACTTTCAATTGATATGCTTTTTATCTCCGACGGCATGGCAAGTACCAGTTTCTGATCTTTTGCGGATTTCATGCGAACCTTGATCTTTTTCTTATCCCATGAAAGGTTCACGATTTCCACCTGGCCGCGACAAAGCACTCCTTCAATTGATCCGGTTTGAAATTTTGCAGGCAAGGCTGGCAACAGACTGATTTCCCCCGGGTTTGATGCCACAAGCATTTTGATAACAACCGCCGGCATCCCGCCGCTGATATCCATGTTAAACAATGATTTGTGGTTGTGCATCGAGGCCAGGTTATTGAGCCAAAACCTGTTTACAAGATAACGAAGGCATTCATAGGCCAGCTCTCCTTCTCCCAGACTGGTAGCTGCCTGTCCAAGCTGTACCAGTCCAAATGACATAAACCCAACCGGATTGTTTCTCCAGTGTTTATCGAGTTTATATACGATGCTTTTCTTAAACGCATCCTGCAATTCCTTGCTTCCCTTGATCTCATCTGTGATTCCGTCGTACAAATCGTAAAGCTGCGATGAGTGCCTGTGTGAATCGTAATTATCCAGTTTCGGAGTTAACCACTCCTTAATTATGCCATCCTCATTAATCATGTATGGGGGCATTTTGGCAATCATCGAACTCCAAAGCGGAATTTTATCCTGGTTCACACCCAATTCCTTTGAAACGGTAATGATGTTGTTTAACAACTCCTTAGCTGCCGCCACATCCATGGTAGCATTGAACGATCCCTGCGAATCGATATTTCCGGGAGTGTTCTCCGGAGATTGTGTCGGAGAAAAGACGAGCACACCATCTTTGTCTTCATAGAGGTAGTCTTCAAAAAATATGGCAACTTTTTCCATAAACGGCAGACAATGGTTCTTCAGGAACTCTTTGTCGCCGGTGTAAAGGTAATAGTCATAAAAGTAGTGCGCAGCCCACGGCGCTCCGGCTACCCAAAATCCACCTGCAAAACTTTTGTTCAATGCGTTGTTGTATCCGTTGGTGGTTGAACGGGAGGGTAAAACAATACCCCGGCTGTTAAAAATATGCTTTGCGTTGATCTCCATGTAAGGAATAATAGATTCAATATAAGAGGTATAGGCCAGCATCAGTTCGGGCATATTCCCCATAAGCTGGCTTGCAATAGCTGAAGGAACATTCCCATTGTGGGTATAATCGCTTGCCCATCCCGGGACATAGGTGCCACCCCAGACTCCCTGAAGATTTGGCGGCAGTTCACCCGTACATGAGATAATATTGTACCTGCCTGCATCAAACTGCTTTTCAAGAAGGGCCAGATTTAAGTTCTCGCCTGTTGATTTATCCAGTAACTCTTCTGATGTAAGGTTGTGATCCTTACCCCCTCCAAGATCAAGTTTCATCCTGTTGAACATCTCACCGTGTATTTTTGCATGCCGGTTTAACAAAGTCCGGTAATCAGCCGGCAGGCCTGCCATCTTCTCCTTAATACTTGCGGCCATTGGTTTGGCAGGATCATAAATCAACCCAATGTCAATAAGAACAAGTACCTGATCGGCTCCCTTGATCTCTATTGATTCCTTTCCTTCAACCGTCTGGCCATTGTTCATGACTATCCTGGCAACGCCTTCAAGGGCATGTATACTGCCGGGATAGGCTTTGGTAAAGCTGTTTTTATAGACTATTGATTTGTCGCTCACCGTTCTGGCAATATCTGAGATATTGCTCTCAAAAACCTGGTATGACCTGCTTATTGTCCGCGCATCAAGTTTATCACTTGGCTTCCTTGGATTCAACTCTATCTTAAAATCGAGCGCTCCCTTAGGACCTGTAATCAGCAATACGGCCACTCCGTCGGCTCTTGAAACAAACATTTTGCGTTCAAAGACCCCTCTGCTGTCGCTCCATCGCACAAGGGCCTCGCCGGTCTGAAAATCAACCGAGCGCATATAATCTTTAACTTCCAGGTCAGATGCCATTTTCAGGTTCATATCAAACGCCGGCACAAATGGATCGGGATACATAAATCCCTGCTGACCTGAAATATTGGCAGCATATTCAGTGGCCTGCTTGTAAAGACCTTTGTCTATCAGATTTCGTATCTCAAAAAGCAGGTGGGCATTGTTGGGCGGCACTGTGGGTGGCCCCTGTGGAAGAAAAAGCCTTTCGTGGCTGAATATGATCGTTTCATCCAGAGGCCGGCTGAAAATGTTTACACCAAGGGTTCCGTTTCCACTAATCAGTCCCTCCTCCCAAGTGGTGGCAGGTTTGGAACTGATAAATCCCCTTTCGGGTACCTTTACCCCTTTGGGCTGCGCATAGGATGCGTAACCATTTGAAAGACAAAGGATAAAGACAAAAGCGTATAAAAAATAATTTAACTT
>CAYMXK010000153.1:0-10080 GCA_964393915.1 uncultured Prolixibacteraceae bacterium | reverse complement strand
GTGCATATCTCGCGTAAACTTGCGAACCGTTTGGTGAGGCCGGTTGAAATATCGATTTTCTTATCCGGGTCGAGCAGGTCGGTCAACTGCTGATCGCTGGTAAGAATAATGGTCGCTGCCTGTACCTGAAGAATAATTGAAAACAGGAACAGAATCAAAGTCAGTTTTTTGAATGAAATAGCCATAATGTTGTAATTTTTCATGAAGAATTTATTTTTTCTTGTTCATCTGCGGGTTCGTTACTTCACGATTTTGCCCTTATACCGGACTTCTTCCCACTCTTTGATGCCGATCATTTCTTTGTACTGATCAAACACAGCATTCTCATTTTCAGTATCGGCGGCTTCATAAACAAACCAAACCGGCTTGGCCCCGCCCGGGTCTTCCTCATCGTCGGGGAAACGGCGAAGGCCGATGCGCAGACCGCCCTCACCGCGGTGATCGAACCAGTTGTGCCACTGGAAACCGTCGATTGCCTTCAGGACTTTCATTTTTTTCCAGGTATACGCAAATCCCGCTGCCTGTTCTTTCAGATCCTGTTCCGAATAGGTTTTGGAATTGGTCCCATTCTCGGAGAGCCAAAGCGTACGCTTCGTTTTTCCCTTGTAAAGTACCTCCGGGAGCTGGATCCAGGCATTTAATACCTCGAGGTTGGCAAAGGTTATAAGTGGTGAACTGAAGGTGAAATCAACCTGCCCGTCGAGCCAGGTTTTTGGCTCCCGCAGCGATTGCGGATAAGGGTGATGGGCCATAGCCCACTCAAAATCGCCTTCGGTATTGGTATACTGAATAAGAATTTCCATCAGATCCTTGGAAGGATAAAACCGCGGGTGTGAAGTCCAGGCCCAATAATGGGTAAGCGTGATGAATACTTCGCTGTGCGGATTATACTTCCGGGCTATGGCATAACACATGCGCATCGACTTGAGGTAGGTGTCCATAAAAATGAGGGCAGTTTTCTCGCCCATGTTGGTCCAAACCCAACCGGCATCCACCTCGTTGTGCATAATCCAATGGTTGCAGCGCCCATATTTCTTGTCGGGGCGACTATACCGGCCGGCCAGAAAATCAAGTGCAGCGGCATAGCAATCGACGCTGGCCGGATTGGTCATGTTGGGCATACTGTAAATACCCGACGGGTCCATATCGGGATGCTGCAACAACCGGCCAATTTCGGGATCGGGGCAGCTCTCAGCCTTATCAACCAGCAGGATTGCCGCTGTTACAATTCCTTTCCGGGCGGTAACCCGGAATGTTGAATCGAACATGGCCACCTGTTTTTCGCCGAAATAATAGGACTTTCCATTGTAAACATGCTCTATACGATCAGGGGCTGGTTGGAGGAACATGAATTTTGAAAACCAGATATTAACGGTTGCACTGGTAATATCCAGGGCGTCAAGGTCGCCCACATGGCCGCGACCGGTGCTGAAACCGCCAATACCCTTGCGGCCCGTTGCCACTTCTTTCGGATAGTCATATTTAGATTTAATCTCATCCGGGTAACGGGCATGGGAAATTATGCGGTAGCCGGTGGCTGTTTTTTCTGCCAGTACCCACTTGGATAATAGCCGGTCGTAATTAAATTCATTACTTAAAACAAACCTGTCAAATTCCTGCTTAAACTTTTTTGATTTCAGCAGAATGGCTGTTTCGAAGCGGGACTCTTCGGTTACATCCTGATAAGGTGCCACTTCGCATAAATAAACCTGGCCCTTTGAGGAGATTTTGCCTTCGACCGATATTTTTGAATCTTCAACCTCTACATTCGTTATTTCTGAAGTATAATCTGTTTCAAGGTATGATTTTAAACGGGCTTCCATTTCAGCCTCCCGGAGTTTTTTGGCCTCACGCATGGCTGCAATCTCCTTTTCGCGGGCAGTCATCGGACGGAGCATCAGATTTCTGATCTGAATAGTCACATCCGGGCGGCTGCCAAAATCGAGCCGAAGCCAGTCCCCTGTTTTGCCCCACTCCTTCATCTCCTGACTCAGGTCGATGGTGTACCCCACCCATCCTTCGGAAAGGCCAATCCGGCGGACAAGTTTGGAATTACCCTCACTAATTGGAGGCCCGAAATAAACCTGAATATGGTCCAGCCCCTTTGGACAGAAATACTCGAACGACAATACCTTATCATCGGCACCAATATCACGGGTTAAGGGCATCGTATAAATCCAGGGATCCGTGTCCAGGGTTTCCAGCTGCCAAACCTTGTCGGACTGACGTTCTGCTTTCAGGTGATTGGTGTTGGAAGCATCCAGGTCCAAAGCAGAACCTCCGGATTGGGCATAACCCCATGCGGGTGCCAGAACTACAAGCACCATTGCAAGGAGCTTAAAAAATTGTGTGGCTAATTTCAGTCGTTTCATATTAATTGTATTGTATTTAATGGTCATTCCTGGTTATTATTGTTTTGTCAATGCTTTTGGTCCGTCGTAACCGTTCTTAAACCAATTCACGTCGATATGGCCGGGTAATCGGCATTCAGTACCGGGTTTCTGCAGGTTCCGTCGCCCTGGTCACCCCAGCTGCCTGTTTGTGTACGCTGCCGTCCTGATACAAATGAAGTGG
The DNA here is from genome assembly GCA_964393915.1 of uncultured Prolixibacteraceae bacterium. Taxonomy (GTDB): domain Bacteria; phylum Bacteroidota; class Bacteroidia; order Bacteroidales; family Prolixibacteraceae; genus UBA1413. The sequence continues at coordinate 7,506 of CAYMXK010000153.1, read as the reverse complement.
AAAATAGAATAAATGTCAGCCACAACAAACCGGTTAATCAAGTTTTTTGTAAGTAACTTTCCGCATATAAGGTTTTTCACGGGCGTTTCAGCACATCCACCGGTCTTATATAGGGTAGATTATTCCATTGGTCTTGCGTTGCAGCCTTATCAAAATCAGCCTTTTGCCAAAACTGATCGTTGTATCCGGCCATCCACTCCCTGGTCTGGGCCCAAAGCTTCTCTTTTACTGAAGCCATTGCGGGATCATCAAACAGGTTGGTCAACTGATACGGGTCGTTTTTACGGTCAAATAATACATTATGCAATGAGGGTTCTGTTCCCCCCTCTTTGGTTGAGAAGGTATAATCCCGGGTAATTATGCCACGATAGTTGTTCGCTTCATACAACCAGACAGGAATAGACTCAACCGCATTTTCATCGCGGGTGAGGATTGCTTCGCCCAGGTTTTTGCCGTGGCATTCCACAGGCACATCGAGCCCCATCAGCCCTATGATAGTAGGCATGATATCCAGGGAGCTGAAAAGCAACCCCGTTTTTGAACCTGGATCAATTTTCCCGGGCCAGCGCATGATAAAAGGTACGCGCGATGAATAATCATGGGCATATTGTTTAGGTAAAATGGCATCGCTGAACTCCAGCATATCGCCATGGTCGGAGGTGAAAACCACGATGGTATTTTTATCGAGCTTCAACTCATCCAGCTTGTCCATTAATTGTCCGAAAGCGATATCCACGCCGGTGGTCATGGCCATGTGCCCGTGGTACATCCGGCGCCTGTCAGGGGTATTTTCAACCCCGGGGCGCATTTTGATGCTGTCGCGGTTGTACATTGCCATCAACTCATCAGGCGCGTCGTACCGGTAGTGCATCAAACCGTCCTCCCCCTTGAACTTGCCCCAGTCGTGCGGCGGGTGCCACGAAACAAACAGCGCAAAAGGCTTTTCCGCATCTTTCCGGCTGTCCAGGTACGCCAGTGCCTGATCTGTTTGCCCGTAAACTTCCCATTTGTCGAAAAAGGATTTTTGGCCCTCTTCATTCCAGTAAAAGCATTTCCCGGCCCGAAAATCAACGTGACAGTTGTTGGTTGCAAAAAGTTCGTCGAAACCATAGCGCATTTCTCCTTTGGGGATAGGCCGGTTGCGGTCGCCGCCCTGCAAGTGCCATTTTCCGACATAGGCGGTGTTGTAACCGGCATCGCGGAGCACTTCAGCAAACTTCTTTCCATGTCCGGGAACAAGTGGCTTGTCGTTTACAAACGCACCATTGAAGAGAGGTTGCTGGCCGCTCATCAACATACCACGGTAAGGGGTACAAACCGGGGAATTAGAAAAGCAATGGGTAAAGCGCACCCCTTCTTTGGCAAATCCATCGAGATTTGGCGTGATGATCTGGTCATTTCCATAGCAGCCCAGCATATCGAAAGCCTGCTGGTCGGAGAAGATAAATACCAGGTTAGGGGTTTTGGGTTTTCCTGCAAAACAGGATAACAATGTCATTTGTGAAACGGCCAGCAATAAAAGTTTTAGGTTCATACTTATCAAATTTTAGAGTCTGCTCCGGAAAGCCTTTTTCTGCCACAAATACATATAGCCACTAAGGCACCAAGACACAAAGGAACACGAAGTTTTTCTTTTTGTGATTCCTGATTCCATGGAAGGAAAAATGTCTTTTGTGAATCTTGGTGCCTTCGTGCCTTCGTGGCAAATTAAATTTTGGCTTATCGGAGTGAACTCAATTAATATATTGCATTATTACAATTCTGAAAAGTAAAACTATTGCAGCCAAATGACTTTTGAAAATATTCCGAAAGTTTTAAATTATATCCCAAATGCGATTTGACTTTGTGAAACGGCACGGATTTAGGCAAACTACTTATTCTGAACCTTCCGTTTCGCGTACCTGCAGTTATTATCCCAACGGCCGCCTGCAAAAGGTTTCCGAATCGGTGCAAAGGGAAAACAACCTGGTGCCCATCGAATACGACAGCTATGGGCGGGGTAGCCACCACCCGGGGGTACAGCGCCACCACCAACCTGCTTTCGCAGATAAAGGCCACCGGGGATTAAAGAAAGAAAAGAATAAAAATTAAAGCCTCGGGAAACCGGGGCTTCTTATATGGCTTACAGTTCACCTTTTTCAATACCAGCCTGTTTAAGAATAGAATACAGCGTTCCGGCAGGAATATCTTTGTTGTGCATTGGAACGAAGGCACGTTTATGGGAAACTGGGTCATACAGCCGCTTCAAGGGTTAAGGGATATTCGAGCATGTTCGATTCATCGGGTACTGGTTCGTTGTGGGCAACGAGGCTTTCAATATATAACCCGATGGCCTCTTTGGCCATTGCAATAGCTTCATCAACTGTTTCCCCATAGGTAATGCAACCCGGTAATGTTGGCACTAATCTCCAACTACACAGGCTTCCATTCCTGAAACCACAAATACCGTACGGTGCATATTATCTACCCAATAAACGGTCGGGATGATGCCATCGCCCGTCAGTTCAAAAACCCGGAAGTCAATAAGGCGGCCATCGCCACAATCAAGCGGTATTTTCTTCCGGAACTTAATTGTCTGGTTTTTATGAATGGCATCAAATTCGTCGAGTACCGTGAACCGCAGCTCCGCGGTGTTGGTTTCCGCCATGTTCTGCGCAACCGCGGGCATGCCCCACTTCCAGCTCAACGGCAGCGGCCCATAAGGTTTTTTAATCGGCTGCCCCGGAGTTTTGATCTTCACTACCCCACTCTTAGCCTGGCCGATATTTGTTACTGCTGTTCCGCCATATGCGGGCCCTGAACCAGTCAGTGCAATTCGTGACGAGATGTTCCATTTCTTTGGGGAAAAGGCAGGGCCGGCACTGCATTGCACTGTGCCTGTCAGGAAATACTTAAATTCCTGGTCCCTTCTTTTGATTCCGTTATTTGCCAACCGCCAAACATCCAAGTCAACCTGGCGGCCATTGTCCTTTAACTCTGATTTCAGGGAGAACTCCCCGGAAAAAAGGGCGTTATCACCGTAAAGGTTATACAGTTTATATTTTGAATGAAATGAAGCCGTAGAAAACTGGTCAATAAACGGAAATTTGTACCCCGACAATAACTTCTCCAGTTTTAGCAACGAAAATTCCTTGTGCGGATCCACTCCTTCGGAGAGCATGGCCGAAAACCCGGACGACCAGCCCATCAATGGGAGCTGTGACAATCCGGCCACGATACCTGCCTTTTTCAAAAAACCTCGCCTGGTTTGTATATTTTCCATGGTATTCATCAATTAATTTCTATCGAAGTGTGTACCCGGTTTAATCTTCCTTTCCCACTCTTCAGCCAGCAGCAGGTCCATTTCCGTCAATACGCTGAGATATTCAGGATGGGCAGACAAATCGATAGTCTCCCATGGATCCTCTTTCAGATTGAACAGCAACTTACGCGGCAAAGTCCTGTAACGGCTGCTTCCGGCACAGGGCTGAAACTTTTCAGGCTGCCCGTCCTCTATCCTTACAAAGGGCTGGTCTGCATTACCTGAAAACTCATAGATCTTCACATATTTGAAATCTCCCTTTCTAACCACACGGCCTGTGTGCTGAAACTCAACAAAGGCGACATCCATTTTTTTGCCGGTTTCCCCCGTTTCAATCAAACTTTTTAAGCTTTGACCCAGGCTGTCGGGAGGGGCAGGGATTCCGGCATATTCGCAAACCGTGGCCATTAAATCAATTCCTGATACACAATGTGTATTGTCAATAACATTCGCTTTTACTTTTCCCGGCAAATACGCAATAAAAGGAACCTTAACTGATTCTTCGAACGGATGCCACTTCTGGACCCTTTTATGGCGGGCAGATCCTTCGCCGTGATCGGAGGTAAACAGGACGAGGGTCTCATCGCTGCGTGAATCGACAGCATCAAGCAGGCGCCCCAGGTCGGCATCGAGTTTTTCGATCATCCGGCAATAATCGTACAGGTAGTTTTGCCATTCTGATTTTGAGAATTTAACCTGCTGTTTGGGATATGGGTCTGAAAAATCAAAATCAAAGTTTGGCGGCAAGACCGGAAGCGTATCCCCCAGTTCAAAGAGATCAGTCTCCGGAACCAGTTTGTTCCCATGCAACTGAGGTGTCCAGTAACAAATGTCATGCGGGTTCATCAATCCCGCCACGGCCAGAAAGGGCCGGTCTTCCCTGTAATTCATTATGTAGCCTTTCAGTGCACCTGCGACCTGGTAATCATTAAAATCACCTGTTCCGCTAACACCCACCGGGATTGTTTCAAATCCCGGTATTTTTCGCGCACCTTCCACATCGGGGTAATTCCATTGTCCGCCGGCATGCCATTTACCGCAATATACCCGGTTGTAATCAGACATGGCTCCGAACCATTCCCCCATGTTGGGAACGTTCTTATCAATTCCAACATTGTTGAAAGTTACACCGGTTTCAGTGCTGTACCTTCCGGTAAAAAGACCAGAGCGGGCCGGACAGCACACCGGGTTTAAGCTGTGCGATTCCAGAAAAGAGTATCCCCCGGCAACCATCCGGTCGAAATTGGGGGTTTTCAGCCAGTGGCACAGGTATGCTCCATGCTGAAAATGTTGTTTATAGGCAGCAATGGTGTCGATACCCTGTTGATCGGAAACAATGATCAGAATGTTCGGTTTTCGGTTTTTCACTTTTTCAGTTTTTCAGTTTTAGATTTTTCGAGGTTGCCAAAGCAATTACACGACCCTGATCACCCACCGCACAGTAGAAATGATAAACGACCCCTTTGTGCTTTATGACCCAGGGCTTGTGGGCATATTGTTTATCCCAGGATTCGGAGGGTTCAATGAGATGAGGTCCTTCCCATTTGGTCCAGTTGACCATGTCGTAGGAGCAGGCAAAGGTATCGAATGCCCCCGGTTGCCAGAAGGCACCAAAATAAAACATCACCCAGAGATTGCCCATACGAACAATCTGTGGATCGCCACTGATACCATGTTGTTTGTCTTCACCGTTAGCCACAACGGGTTCTTTTCCAAACCGGCTCCAGTGGATCATATCATCAGAAACAGCCATACCGATCTTTTCGAAACCGTTTTTTACCTTTCCGTTGTAATACATGACGAAAGGATGGCCAAGTGTTTTGGCCTTATCCCAGATAATCTGACTTTTGTAAAGCGTCACCTTTTCAAAATCCCGTACATCGGACTGATCACGACTCAATACCGGATTTTCTGTGATGCGGGTCCATTCATGCACTTCAGTGGGAGTTTTTGTCCATGCCATGCCAATTGCCAGCGGATCAGTTTCGTAACCCTGAAGCGCACCGCCGATGTACGACATCCAATACTTTCCATTGAAGGTACGCAACCTGCTGCTTCCGCCCCATTTGGTATCGCAAAGCGCAATTCCACCGTCCACCTGCCAGCGATCCCAGCCATCGGGTCTGAAACTCATAATTTTTCCAAGTTTCTCCCAGTGCAAAAGGTCGTGGCTCCGGGCAAGAAAAGTCTCGTACCCAATCTTATTGGTAGCGCCCACATAAACCATATACCAGTAATTCCGGTGCCGGAAAATGCTGGGGCAATCAACCAGCTGACCCTCTTCGCCACGAATGACGATGCCGTATTTGAAAGGTGTTTTGACCTCTTCATAAACCCGCTGCATCTGTTCAATCGAAACAGACCGGGAATCAGCCGGAATTTGGGACTGCACCTGGCTCGCCGAAGAGAACAAAAACAACCCCGAAAGGGCAATAACAATTGGTTTAGCGTTCATCGTATAGGACTCGTTTGTATTGCGTTCGTTAAGGTATGCAAGATATACATAACCAGGCCTAATTACTTTCAATAATATCCCGATTGGTTGTAAATATGTCCCAAATTAACTTAACACTAATCCAACTCTGAGAGTTTCTCTGAAATATTCGGAGACCTCTGAGAGACATCTCATATCCCGAGGGCAGGTTGTAAGGTGATTTTCGAAAAGTTGTAGGGACGCAATTCAGCCTGATCTTTGCTGTAAGCCTTATCGTAATTATGGACGTTGCTCGAAAATAAACCATCCAATCCCTGAAGTTGTCGCCATATTCCTTACAGCATCCCAGCATGGAATAGTCACCCACGTTGAAATAATTAGGTGGCATAAATCGAATTGCAGGAATGATGAAGTGATTACATTTCCAACTATTAACATAGCCGGAATTTTATAGATAGAAATCAATTTCATATAAATATTTTTACCAGGGATAACCCTCTCTTAAAAATATTTATACTTTTAAGGTCGAAATAAATCTTATGAATAATAAACCTCAAATAAAACTTTCTAAGTACAAAGACTGAAAATCTAAAAGAAAAACTAAACTCCCAAATCACCACCCTTCAAACCTATCGCAAAAGCCTTATTCACGAATGTGTAACGGGCAAAAAGCAGGTTTGGGAAGGGGAAATAGAAAAAGTAAATTAGCCATGGTGGATAAAAAGAAAAATAAACAGGATATTGTACGTTCGTCGGCAGCCGAATATTTAACATTTATTGCTGCCCATGGCGAAGGCGGTGTGGAAGCGCTGTATGCCGATGAAAATATATGGCTCACCCAAAAAATGATGGGCGTACTATACCGCGTTGAGACCCATACGGTGAATTATCACCTCAAAAAAATATTTGCCGACAGTGAGTTACAAGAAGAATCAGTTATTCGAGAATTTCGAACAACTGCCTCTGATGGAAAAACTTATACCACAAAACATTACAACCTTTCGGCCATTATTGCGGTGGGTTATAAGGTAAATTCCGAAAGGGCTGTACAGTTTAGGAAATGGGCAACTGGCATTATTCAGGAATTTACCATCAAGGGTTTTGCCATGGACGATGAACGGCTGAAAAACGATGGCACCATACTCGGTAAAAAATATTTTGAAGAACAGTTGCAGCGCATCCGCGAAATCAGGTTGAGCGAGCGAAAGTTTTACCAAAAAATTACCGATATCTATATCACTGCCATTGATTACGATGTAAACGCACAAGCCACCAAACGTTTTTTTGCAACGGTACAAAATAAACTGCATTGGGCAATTCACGGAAAAACAGCAGCCGAAGTAATTATTGATAGGGCCAATCATAACAAAGAAAATATGGGGCTTACAGTATGGAAAGATGCACCCAAAGGCAAAATTCAAAAATTTGATGTGAGTGTTGCTAAAAATTACCTGACCGAAAATGAAATGCAACAGTTGCAACGTTTGGTTTCTGCCTATCTCGATATTGCAGAAGACATGGCCTTGAGACAAATCCCCATGACAATGGAAGATTGGGAAAACCGTTTAAACAAATTCATTGCAGCAACCGACAGGCAAATATTGCAGAATGCAGGAAAAGTATCAGCTGAAATTGCAAAAGCCCATGCTGAAAGTGAATTTGAAAAATACAGGGTGGTTCAGGATAAAAATTTTGAATCGGATTTTGATAGGATGATAAAACAAATTGATTAAAAGAAAAAATAGTGAACACGATATTTTATTGACAAATA
>CAYMXK010000152.1:0-10093 GCA_964393915.1 uncultured Prolixibacteraceae bacterium | reverse complement strand
ATAATCGGATTTACCAAAGTGCTGTTAAAAACAAATCTGACGGATAAGCAAAACGAATATTTGCAAGCAATCAAATTAAGCGGCGACGCATTAATTGTGCTCATCAACGATATCCTGGATCTGGCAAAGGTGGATTCCGGCAAAGTGACATTCGAACAAATACCATTTAAAATGGCGCGATCCATATCCGCCATGCTTCATTTGTTTGTGCCCAAAATTCAGGAAAAGAATTTGAAATTGGAGAAAGAATACGACAAGAGAATTCCTAAGGTGTTGCTTGGCGACCCGGTGCGATTAAACCAGATTATTTTAAACCTGGTAAGCAATGCAGTTAAGTTTACCACAAAAGGTAAGATTACAGTAAGTGTAAAATTACTTGAAGAAAATGAAAAGGAAGCAAGTATCGAATTTGCTGTAAAAGATACCGGAATTGGAATACCAGAATCCAAAATTGAAAAGATTTTCGAAAACTTTCAGCAGGCATCAAGCGGCACATCACGATTATATGGTGGAACAGGATTGGGCCTTGCGATTGTTAAACAATTGGTTGACGCTCAGAGCGGAACCATTCAGGTTTCAAGTAAAGAGAACGAAGGCTCAACTTTCAGCTTTGTTTTAAAATTTCAGAAAACAAACGCTGAAACTGAATTTGAATCGGAAACAATTGAACCAGATACAGAAATAAGCGATATTAAAGTTCTGGTGGCCGAAGACATTGCTCTCAATCAATTACTGATGAGAACACTGTTGGAAGATTTCGGATTTGGATGTGATATTGCCGATAATGGAAAAATTGCTGTTGAAAAAATACAAACACAAAAATACGATGTTGTATTGATGGACCTGCAAATGCCCGAAATGAACGGTTTTGAAGCTACCGATTTTATTCGGAATGAATTGAAATCCGATATCCCGATTATTGCTTTAACAGCCGATGTTACTACTGTTGACCTGGCTAAATGCAAGGCAGTAGGCATGAATGATTACATTGCCAAGCCTGTTGACGAAAAATTATTGTACCGTAAAATAATCAGAATAGTTAAAAAAACTTCAAAAGTTATCAAGGATGGTTTAGATGTTCGACCTGAGGAACTAAAAAACAGATTTACGAATCTCGAATATTTAAATACCCGTACCAAATCGAATCCGGCTTTGATGATGGAAATGATTTCGCTCTACCTGAAACAAACCCCACCTTTAGTCAGGACAATGAAACAAGGTTATAAGGACAAGGATTGGGATAAATTATACTCTGCGGTGCATAAATTGATTCCTTCATTTTCAATTATGGGTATTAGCGCCGAATTTGAAAAAATGGCGAAAAACGTTCAGAAATATGCAAGAAATCAACAACAACCAAAGGGAATGTCAGATATGATTCAACAACTCGAAAAGGTTTTTATGCAATCATGCGATGAATTGAAAAAAGAGCTAAAACAATTAAAAACTCAAAAAGATGAACTTAAAAAATAAGATAAAACTTTTTCTGGTTGATGACGATGTGTTGTTTTTAAAATCATTGGAAATTGATTTTAAGCAAGCTGCCGATTTCGACATAGAAACTTTTGTAACAGGCGAACTTTGTATAGCAAATTTATCACACCAACCCGATATAATAATTTTAGATTATCTTCTTGACGGCGTCGATAAAACCGCGATGAATGGTCTTGAAACGCTTGATAAAATAAAAGCTTTTAATCCTGACATTCCGGTAATAATTTTATCTGCTCAGGATAAAATTGAAGTGGCGGTAAACTGTATGCACCACAAGGCTACCGACTATGTTGTAAAAAGTGAAACCGCTTTCCTGCGCCTGCAAAAAATTATTACCAACGTAATGCGTTTCAATAAATTGGAAAAAGAGTTAAGTTGGTATATGGAACGGATGTAATCTTAATGTTGATGTCCCTGAGGTTGACTCGTTTTTGATTCTGTTGCTCCGTTTTTGCTGATTTTCTTTCTAACTTCACCGCAGGTAAGCATGGCATCCCCAAAATACGGATTCCTGATTTCTTCAAATTCGCTCAGCCAGTAGGCCCCTTTGTCCTCTATTGCCATGGGGCAGTAAGCAACAAAGACGGTTTCCGGCTTCACCCTGAATTTGTCAACCGTTTCAATCAGTTGATTACTTAACGGCGATAAAATAACTCTCTGCTTTTCAATGTCATTTGCCTTCACCAATAGTCCGGTTTGCTCTTTCAATACCTGATGATGCTGCATCCAGATAGTATGTGCATCGTCATCCAAAAGGCTCATTTCAATTTTGTTTAACGCTGACTCAAGCTTTTTCGCATTGGATTGGGAAAGCTGAAAATCGCTTTGCACCAAACTGTTTTTCAGCTCATAGTATTGGATCAGAAAATCCGTCAATTGGTCGGTAAATTTCTCAGGAACGGCAATAGTATTGTCTGTTGCCCTGTTCATCATACTGTAATTGCCACTTAGCTGGGCTGCCGCATCTATCGCAAATACACCGTTTGTGACAATTTCCTCGCCTTCTGACAATCCGCTTTCCACGATGTAGAATTCACCCAATGATGCACCAAGTGTTATCTCCCTCATTTCAAAAGCCGGGAATTCGGTATCAGGAGCTTTTATATATATCACTGAGCGTTTGCCTGTCCATAAAATAGATGTGTTGGGTACCACCAATGATTTTTCTCTCACAGAAATACCTGCCTTGATTGTAGCCTTGACAAACATTTCGGGCTTTAGCTTTTGTCGGGCATTATTCACTTCAGCCCTTACTGATGCCGTTCTAGTTTGCGGATTGATCACCGGGTCGATAAATGAGACGGTAGATGTAAACTCCTCGCCCGGAGAAGAGGCAACGGTAAAACTGATTTTCTGACCGGTTTTCATAAAGGGCAAATCACTTTCGTAAGCATCTAAAAATACCCAGACATTGCTCAGGTCTGCAATTTCAAACAGGACAGTGCCTTTGCCTACATAGTCGCCTCTGGAAATACCCCTTCTGATTACTACGCCCGGCCGGTCTGAATAAACATCCAATTCTGATAATACTTCACCGCTGCTTTCTGTTTCATTGATTTGAACTTCAGTTATTTTCCATAAGCGCAATTTTTCTCTGGCAGCATTGTAGAGTGCCGGATTAGTATCTTTAAATTTTGCTGCCTCAATCAATTCTTTTTGAGCAGTTACCAGTTCAGGTGAATAAATGCTGGCTAATTTTTGCCCTCTGTTCACTGTTTGGCCAGTGAAATCAACGAACAAATTTTCTATCCTGCCTGAATAATTGGCTGTAATTACAGATAGCCTTTGTTCATTCACCGCAACTTTTCCTGTAAGATGGATTTCCTGCTCGGGCATTACAGCCTGTACCCTTTGTGTTTGTACATTAGCCAGGGCCATCGCTTCGGATGACATTGAATGCACAAACGGACTACCTTCCCCTGCGTCTGATTTTTGTGCCAAAGGAATTAAATCCATTCCGCATATCGGGCATTTACCCGGTTCATTTTGTCTTATTTGCGGATGCATTGAGCAGGTATAGGTAGTTTCTGCCCCATTTTCATGCACATGTTGAGGTTCAGAAGAGGAGCCGGGTTTAAAAATCAGCCATCCTATAAATAGTCCAGCCCCCAGCACCAGGCTGAGCTGTAAAATTCTATTATTCAAAACATTTTTCATCTCATAATAATTGTTAGTTAACGCCACATCAGCTTCTGTATCATCGCCACTGCAATGTTGCCATCAATAAGGGCATCCAGGTATTTAAACCGGTAATCCAACAGAAGCTGTTGCATTCTCAGTGCTTCTTCGAATTTGCTGCCTTCGGTTGAATATTGCACAATCAGGATGTTCAACGCCTGGTTGGCCAGTGATGTTTGGGTCTGATAAAAATGCGCCCTGCGGCTGGCATCTTTAAAGTCTTTCAAGGCATCCTCATAATTAACCATCAACTGGTTGCTCAAATCCTGCTTTTGCTCAATAACTGACTGGCCCATTAATTCTGATTCCCTGACGGATGCCCTGTACTTTTTTCGCCATAGCGGGAGAGTAACACTCACCATAGGCATCAGCATATTTTTTCCGTTACTCATGCTTTCGCTGTTGGCCCGCGGTTTGAAAATGTCGTATTGTAACCCTGCACCAATCATTGGCAAACCCATTTTCCGGTTCATTTTCTCCTGAGAAAAGAACGCGGCCTCTTCCTGCTCCAACATTTTCAGCATAGGGTTATTGTTTTTGATACTGTCGGGAATCTCAGATAATGACGCCGGGAGTTTTGCTGCCATTATACTGTCGGATAGAATCACCAGCTCATCTATGGGCCTGTTGAGCAATTGGTTAAACCGTGCAATAAGCGGGATTTTGCTTTCTTCCAACAGGGCCAGATTGTTTTTCAGTTCGTTCAGTTCCATTTGTACGCGCAAAACATCAGTCATGCTTCCATTACTGTCCATAGTGTTCATTTGGCTCATTTGCGGACTGTTTCGCGGTGTTGGGGCACCTCCGGCTGAAGTTTGTCCCTGCGTATCCATTCCGCTCATCCCGCTTCCTGAATTGCCGGTGTTCATATTCCCTGAACTTTCCATAGTTGCCGGACTTCCCGAACCTTCCCTGCTTTGCCCGCCGCTTTTAAATCTTGTGATGGCGATTTGTTCAATTGTCGTTAACAGCTCAATGTTTTCTTTGGTGATGGCAATTTCTTTGTCGAGCAAATGTAAAGCATACCAGTTTGCCCTGACTTCATAGAAAAGCATTGATTTGGCTTCATTAAACTCTTCAAACTTTGCCTTTGCCATATAGGCCATTTCATCTTTTGCAGCGCTTAATGTTCCAAACCACGGAAACATTTGCATCAGTGAGAGTCCTGCAACCTGGTCTCCGGCATAGCGTTCCATAGGCATTAAAAATATTCCGAGGGAAAGTTGTGGATCGGGGAGAGAACCTGCTTGCGGAACCCTTTCCAGGGCAGCCTGATACTGAAAGTATTTCGCCTTGATATTGGGATTGTTTTCTGCGGCGATTAACAAATAATCGTCGAGGGACTGGCTGAATAACCGGCCTGTAACCAACAACAGTGCCAATATGAAAATTTGTCGTGTCCTCATTTTGTTAATCTTCTGATTAAATATTCTTCCCTTGCGGAATACAAAACCGGAACCACCAGTAAGGTGATTAAGGCAAATGCCATTCCACCAAACGCGGGGATTGCCATAGGAATCATAATGTCTGCACCACGCCCTGTTGATGTTAAAATGGGTAAAAGTGCCAGTAAGGTTGTTGCAGTAGTCATTAAACACGGCCTCACCCTTTTAACCCCTGCTTCCAAAACAGCTTCTCTCACTTCCTGAATGGTTTCGGGTTGGTGCTTTTTAAAACTTTGCATAAGGTAGGTGGAAATGACTACACCATCATCGGTTGCAATCCCGAACAAGGCAATGAAACCAACCCAAACCGCCACACTCATGTTGAAAGATTTCATCTGAAAAAGTTCCCGCATATTGGTACCAAAAAGCGAGAAATCCATGAACCAACCTTCGCTGTAAAGCCACAACATCACAAAACCTCCGGCAAAAGCCAGCGCAATGGCTGAAAATATCATCAGTGTGGTGGTGGTTGAACGAAATTGAAAATAGAGAATCAGGAAAATTATGATCAGCACGAGGGGTACCACTATGGCAAGTCTCTTTTCAGCCCTCACCTGGTTTTCATAGCTGCCTGAAAATTGATAACTCACACCAGCGGGCACAATTAATTCACCTGTTGCGATTTTGTCTTTAAGGTAATTGCCGGCATGTTCCACAACGGTTACTTCCGAAAATCCCTCCATTTTATCCAGGAGAACATAACCCACCAAAAAGGAATTTTCACCCCGAATCATCCCCGGGCCGGGACGGTACTCAATTTCTGCCAGCTCGCCCAAAGGAATTTGCTGTCCGGTTGGTGTCGGGATTAATATTCTTTTCATGACTTCGGGATTATCGCGCCATTCTCTTGCGTACCGTGCACGAATATTGTACCGTTCACGGCCTTCGACGGTGGTGGTCAGTGGCATTCCGCCCAGCGCAACTTCAAGGTACATTTGCACATCGGCAACATTCAATCCGTATCGGGCAATAGCAGTCCGGTCGATATTGATTTCCAGATAGGGCTTTCCTAAACTCCGGTCGGCATAAACCGCTTCCGGTTTAACAGACGGAACCTCTTTCAGCAGATGCTCAATTTGGAGGCTGAAATCCTCAATGCTCTTCAGGTCCGGGCCAAACACTTTTATTCCCATTGGCGCCCGCATTCCGGTTTGAAGCATTACCAGGCGTGTTTCGATGGGTTGTAATTTCGGGGCAGAAGTAACCCCCGGAATATCATTGGTTGCATTGACTATCTCATTCCATATGTCATCAGGCGATTTGATATGGTCCCGCCACTGGCGAAAATACCTTCCCTTTTTGTCAGGGATCAGGTTTCCCTCCCCGTCTGTAACAAATTCGCCGTTGCTATCTACTTTAAACCTGATGGGGTACCCGTTTTCATCATTTAAGTATTCAGTCTTATACAGGATGATATTCTCAAACATCGAAACAGGGGCCGGGTCCAAAGCACTTTCAATCCTTCCTGCCTTACCCACCACCATGGCTACTTCAGGAATTGCCTGGACCCGCATATCGAGTTGCTGCAAATATCTGATGTTGGCTTCAACCCCCGAATGCGGCATGGATGTGGGCATTAAAAGAAAGGAACCTTCGTCCAGGGCGGGCATAAATTCTTTTTCCAACCCTCGAAATGTATGCGATGGCACACTCCATGCAGAGGATGTCCTGATGTTCCATCCGATTTTTTCGGTCATCTTTGGGATAAAACCAAATACGTTGTCGAACCCTAACCAGATATTCATTCCCAGCAGGATTATGATTACGGGCAGGGCAAGAAATGTTTTTTTATTCTCCAGACACCACTGGAGGATGTCGGGGTAATAACGTATAAATATTTTGAAGCCGCCCAGGACAACCGCAATAATCAGAATAATAAAAAGAAAGTTTACAAGGAGGCTGTTTCCCACACCCAGAGGCATCCATTCAAAGGCAAGCAAACCTGAAACCGCAGCTGCTACAATTGCAATTGTCAGCGTATTATGATGTTTACTAAAGAAGTTGTTTAATCCTGGTGCAGGCAATTTCTGTTGTTGAGCCCAATATGCCAGGAGGTTGTTCAACCCAAGCAATATAACCACAACCCCGGCCCAAACCGACCACCATAATGCAACAAAACCAAAAAGAATCAGCAGCGAATTTAAAACAACACGATAAGACTTCCTGGGCGCTTTAAAGGAAAATAACCAATGGGCAAAAGCAGGCATCATGAACAGGGTTATGATTAACGCTGCCACCAGGGCGAATGTTTTGGTGTAGGCTAATGGGCCAAAAAGTTTCCCTTCGGCTGCCTGTAAGGTAAAGACAGGAAGAAAACTCACAATAGTTGTGGATACAGCCGTAAGGATGGCCGACGAAACTTCGGCCGATGCATTGTAAACCGTTGTGAGCATGGATTGTCCCGGTGGTGCTTCATTGTTGTGACGAAGAATATTTTCACTGAGGATAATTCCCAGATCTACCATTGTTCCAATGGCAATGGCGATACCTGAAAGGGCCACGATATTGGCATCCACGTTCAGATATTTCATTAAAATAAAACACATCAGCACCGCCAGGGGAAGCAATGCCGATATCATAAGTGATATCTTTAAATTAAACACCATTATGATGATGACAATAATGGTAATGAGTATTTGCAAACTAATGGCTTCGTTGAGTGTGCCAAGGGTTTCATAAATCAACTCGGTGCGGTCGTAAAACGGTACAATGGTTACTTTTGATACAGTGCCGTCAGCAAGCGTTTTGGAGGGCAGCCCCGGGCTTATCTCCGTGATTTTGTCTTTTGTATTCTGAATTGTTTTCAGGGGATTGTCACCATAGCGTGCAATAACCACCCCGCCAACAGCTTCTGCACCCCCTTTGTCGAGGAACCCGCTATGTCCACGCAATGCAGGGCCAATGTTCACCCGTGCAATGTCGAGTATCCTCAACGGGATGTTGTCGGTTACCTTTACAACTGCCTGTTCAATATCCCGGGTGTTTTTTACGTAGCCCAATCCCCGCACATAATACTCGGCAAGGTTCATCTCTATGGTGTTTGCCCCTATGTCGAGGTTGCTTTGCCTGATGGCTTCCATAACCATCATCATGCTTACGTTGTGGGCTTTCATAGCCACAGGGTCAAGGTCAACCTGGTACTCCTTGACAAAGCCGCCAATAGAGGCCACCTCTGAAACCCCGGTGGCAGAGGTTAGGGCATAACGCACATAGTAATCCTGAATGGTCCTTAATTCGTGGGGATCCCAGCCACCCGACGGGTTCCCTTTTTCATCCCTGCCTTCCAGAGTATACCAAAAGACCTGGCCCAGGGCCGTAGCGTCAGGGCCTAAAGTGGGCGACACCCCGTCGGGGAGCATACCGGCAGACAGGGAATTGAGCTTCTCCAAAACTCTTGTTCTGCTCCAGTAATACTCCACATTCTCATCGAAAATTATGGCGATAAAGGAAAGCCCGAACATCGAAGTACTGCGGACCGATTTCACCCCGGGCAACCCGAGCAAAGAGGTTGTAAGCGGGTAAGTTATCTGGTCCTCAACATCCTGCGGGCTACGGCCCATCCATTCTGTGAAAACAATCTGCTGATTTTCGCCGATATCGGGAATAGCATCAACAGGAACAGGATCCCTCGGTAAAAAGTCGATGTTCCAGTTAAACGGAGCGGTTACAATGCCCCAGCCCACAAACAGGAAAAATAGCAGTGCTGTTACGAGCTTGTTTTCAAGAAAGAATTTTATCAGTTTGTTGAGCATAATTCAGGATTTTTAAAAGGCTCTTAATGCTTATGTCCCTGATGATCCTTGCTTCTTTCGTATTTGCAGCACTCCGGCAGTTTATTGTAAGTTGCATCATCAGCTTTTACCTTTTCAGTATCATGGCCGGCTTTTGCGATATTCTTGTGGATGGTCTCCACCTTAACTTTTGAAGGCAGGAATTCCACTTTCAGGATTTTTGTTTCCTTGTCCCAAAGTGCCGAGGTTACGCCATCAACTTTAGCCGCTTTTTCAATGCGGTTCTTACACATTCCACACTCCCCATAAACCTTAAATTCAGAAGTTGTGGGTTGGTTCTGATTACCTGTCTGAGAATGGGCATTCCCAAAAATAAAGGCAAAAAATGAGATTAAAATTGTTGTTACAAAACTACGTTGATACGGTCTTTATACTGTTATAATATTTCTGGTTTTAGTTGTAAGATTTCCTCTTTGTCAGGTGTTTTTCCATTTCTTGTCGGATAATTGTTCGTTCCGGTGGAAAAAGGCAGCAACATATCCCTGATCTGCCCCGAATTCATCAGGACTCACCCAGGGTCGGTTAAAAAAACGTAATACCGTTATATCCTGACTATCTTTTAATTAATTTTGAATCTAATCTAAAACCCATCACCATGAACCTGTCAAAACTCAATTTCAGCCAACCTGCAGGTGTTTGTATCGTCATCCTGCTGATGATTGCTACATCCTGCACCGTTATTTATTTTGACCAGCCTCAACCGGTGGATGCCCGGAATCTCAGGAAAGTCCCAAATGCGCTCCGGGGGCAGTGGGTCAAAGTGTCAGAATCAGATTCCAGCATCATTCAGATTGATAAAAAAAATTACTCTTTCCGGGAGGTGAGTTATTATCGGATGCCAATCAGGAGTATTGAGTCTTCAGCAAAATATAAGCTTCTTGACGGTAAGATTTTCAATCTGGAGGAGGATGCCCACCGGGGTTATCCTTACCAATTATCGAACGACACGCTCTTTTTTTCTGAATATTCCGAAGAAATCATCACCTTATCTGACAGCGCATTGCTCAGGAAGGGAAGGGGTTGTTACCTTCTGAACCTGAAAAAGGAGTTGGGGTGGGAGATCTTTATGCTCCGTAAAGGTGAGGGGGGCAAAATCTATATGGATTACCCCCTTGCAGGCGATTTGTTTAGTCTGGTGAATCGATTTGCGGTTTCAGTGCTCGACTCCACCAGGGAGGATACCCT
>CAYMXK010000151.1:0-10149 GCA_964393915.1 uncultured Prolixibacteraceae bacterium | reverse complement strand
TTCATCAGGTGAGCGATAAAAGTCAGCTCTGACGATAAGGAAAAGAAAAGCGGAACTTAATTGGGCCACTGATCTGATCGAACAGGGAAACCTGCTAATCGAAAGAGCCGAAGCCGGAGAACGAAGGGTAACACCGGAGGGATCCGACAAACACCAGCCACCGAAAGGTGTTCTTTGGAAGGTTGAGCCAAACGGCGGAATGATAATAAAGGAGCTTCGGTTCCCGAAAACTTTCCGGAAATCAAGTAGGGTGCAAGCCCGAAACGTTTTACACTCAAGGAAAGCAGCAATGCCTATCCAGCGAATGTCTCAAAGGCGCTTCGTCCGGGAAGACAATTCAGAAGGAAGCAATTCCGGAAGAAAAGTCGTACGGACATCCTGAAAGTCTGGCTGTAACAGGCCGGAAAACAAGGATCAGGGCGAATTTTTCTGATCAACAGATGCAAATCTGAACATCAGGGAATGAAGCCGGACACAATAACAGTAACCTGACATTGCAGGATACTCCGGTTGAATGCAGTGAAATGGGAACTATCAGAAATGGTGGTTCCCATTTGTGTTTATGGTGATTCCCTCGTCCCGTGAAAGCGTTTGATCCTCAATTGATCCGCAACGGATACCCTGGTCAACCACATACCGGAACATTTCGCATCAATTGTTCCTCAATTGCCCCAAAACGGCGTTTCAGGTGAAGAATAATGCACGATAATTAATGAAATTATCCGGATGTTTAAATACCTGAGAATCCATGATTTTTTGTACTTTTCGAAAATGTAAATTTCTGACAGGAACAGGGCGAATTTATCCCCCCGAAAGCAGTTTTTTTTCAGCACCTAAACGGATCAAAAATAATTTTAAAAAAGAAAATGATGAAGTCAATATGGTTTTTGGCAATATTCATGACCGGAATTTCGCTTTCAGCAAATTGCCAGGTAAAAAAGACAACAGATCAACGCATAAAGCCATGGACAGAAAACCCCAGGTTTTGGCAGTTTAAGGGAAAACCGGTAATGCTGCTGGGTGCCAGCAGTGATGACAACCTGTTCCAGTGGCCCGCAGCGATGCTGGTTCCCCATCTCGATTCCATGCAGTCGGTGGGTGCCAATTATGTGCGCAATACCATGAGCGACAGGGTGGATGCGGGCTTTGAACTCTATCCCTTCCATCGCACCGGTAACGGGAAATATGACCTGAACCTCTGGAACGATGCCTATTGGGCAAGGTTTGATTTCTTCCTTAAAGAGACTGCCAGGAGGGACATTATCGTCCAGATAGAAATTTGGGACCGGTTCGACTATACACGAAACAACTGGCCACCACACCCTTACAACCCCTCCAACAATATCAATTACACAGCCGAAGAATCTGGACTGGCAGTGGTTTATCCCGATCATCCCGGACAAAACAAGCAACCCTTTTTCTTCACCACGCCCCGCCAGCGCAACAATGAAATACTACTGAAGTACCAGATGCGCTTTGTGGAAAAAATGCTCTCCTATTCCCTAAATTACGATCATGTGCTTTACTGCATGGACAATGAAACCTCCGGAGAGGAAGAATGGGCCATATTCTGGGCTGAATTTATACAGGGCAAAGCGGCAAAGGCAGGAAAAGAGATTTGCGTTACCGAAATGTGGGACCATTGGGATCTGAAATCAGAGCAGCACAAACGGACGTTGGACCATCCGGAGAGGTATGTATACAGCGATGTTTCCCAAAACAACCAGCAAAAGGGTCAGGTGCACTGGGACAACTTCCAGTGGGTAAGGAATTACATTGCCCCACACCCGCGACCGCTGAACACGGTAAAAACATATGGCTCCGACACAGGGCCCCATGGCAATACAAAAGACGGAATAGAGAGATGGTGGCGGCATGTAACCGGAGGAGTGGCCACTGCACGCTTTCACCGTCCGCCTTCCGGGCTTGGCCTGTCTCCATTGTCGATGGCCTCGGTAAAGGCAGCCCGCGAACTGGAATCGATCGTGAAATTCTGGGATCTTGAACCCGGAAACGACTTGCTTACCGGCAGGGAGGAGAACGAAGCTTACCTGACCTCCAGGCCCGGCAAAGTGTATATTATCTTTTTCACCAACGGTGGAGAAGTGGGTCTCGACCTAAGTAACCTGCCATCCGGTTTCTCCCTGAAATGGATGGACGTCAGAAAAGGGGAATGGGCGTCAAAAAGCAGGATCAAAGGAGGAAAGGTTGTTTCACTTAAGGCACCCGGAGCACTGGAATGGTTAGCGGTACTTGAGAAAAAATGATGCAGGTACAAGCAACATCATCCGAAAGACAGAAACAGGGACAATAATTATTACATCCGGGAAATTATGGTATTCACCGATCCGGGTTCGAGCAATACTTTCAGAATTCCTTTTTCAGGTTTTGCCGTGATGGGCTTTTCGTTCCAGAGATTGTCCGCGGTGGTGGTAACGATTGTCAGATTCTGGCTGCCAAAACCTTCCAGCTCCACCTCCACGGCCATAGCTTTCAGGTTAATGACCTGAACCACCTGCTGCCCGTTGGCATGGATTCCTGCAAGCGGGAGAATTTTCTGATCGGAACTGGAAGAATGAACAATTTGAGTGCCCGCATTCAGGTAATTGGTATAATGACGCGTCATGTAATAGGAAGGGTATTTGGTATGGGTATCGGCCGACATTATGGAGTAGTTGTTTTGCCAGGTCCAGTATTGCGAAACCTGAACTTTGGCATATTTCATCATCCGGTGGGAAATTTTGGCAAACCGCAGGGCAAAATCCCATGAGGCATTCATACCTTTCACTTTCCACGACATGGCATCAAAGCCAAGCTCATTGCACCACACCTCTTTGCCCCAGGCCTGTGCCAGTCCGGCAATTCGCTCAAACTCACTGTCGGGGATGTTCTCCGACCACCAGCTATGGAAACACAAAGGCCCGAGCATCTTCCACAGGGTGGAGTCAGCAGCTACCATTGTGGCAAACTCAACAGTTCCCCTGGGACGATGGGTGTCGCCCCACAGGAATATGGTTTTGAGTCCGGCCTCCCTGAACCGGGCCCCTGCCTGTTTGAAAAACCGGATGGTCTCTTCGGGAGAGAACAGCGTATTATAGCCGCCATCCGATTCGTTGAAGGAAAAGTAATCGGCTTCGACACCATAATCGTTTTTGGCCTTTACCAGAAAAGCCACAATCATATCAATCACTTCACCATATTTTGAGGCAATGATCCGTCGTTTGTTGTTGCTTTCAGGGTTTTCCACCAATTCGTCGGCAACGCGCCAGACAGAAATCGTGAAATTGGAAGCTCCATATTCATTTTTCATCCGCTGCATGGTTTCGAGCAAGGAAACCACTGCCGGCTGGAGATTGATGGCTGAACCCTTGTAGGTGGCATAATCCTGCCCACGGAACTGCAACGGCAAAGCCAGCCTGACATGGGTGGGACGGAATTCGCTGAGTGTTGCCTCCCCTACTGCATCCCAGGCATTGTTGGTATAATTGGCCTGACAATAATTTCCGCCTATGGAGACTATTTTCTGCCGGCTGAGTTCCGGATAAATTTTAATTTTTACGGGCTGGGGCGCGGCATTCATGGAAATAAGCAGGAATGCCAGGATAATCGGGATAAAGATTGGCTTCATAAGGTTTTTATTGACATGATAAAGAGTGCTAATATAGCAATTTTACAAAAATCCCGGCAAGTACAATTGGTCAGGTTCTTAATCATCTTCTCAGTTGAGGGCCCAATGCAGACAGTTTGTCAGCTTCGGATGATAAAAATCTCAAATGGAAATCCAGGGCCATCTTCCTTATAAGAACAACATCTTATCCACGTATATATCCTGAAAATTCTTGTCTCCTTCGAGGTTGATGTGCCGGGTTAACGGCAAGATTTCACCGCCAATTCCGGGACCGGTAAAGAGGAACATTTTAGCCCCGATCAGGGAAGTATTCCCCATAATGTGGATTTT
Organism: uncultured Prolixibacteraceae bacterium; assembly: GCA_964393915.1. Classification (GTDB taxonomy): domain Bacteria; phylum Bacteroidota; class Bacteroidia; order Bacteroidales; family Prolixibacteraceae; genus UBA1413. The sequence continues at coordinate 6,191 of CAYMXK010000151.1, read as the reverse complement.
TTCTTTCTCAATTTCAATCATTCCTGTCGCAACCACATGGTCGATGTTGATGTAGCTGCCAAAGCCACCTGCGATATAAAGGCGGTCGATATCAGACAGCTGAATGTCTAGTGCCCGGGTCAGGATATCCAGTCCGGCAGCAATTGCCGCCTTGGCCAGCTGAAACTCATTGATGTCCTTTTGGGTAAGTATGACCGCTCCTGAAATATTCACCTGTTCTTCTCCTGAATTGATCTCCCCGAACATTCCTATCCGCTCCGTTTTCCGGAGAATTGCAACAGCATCTATCAGGGCACTGCCGCAAATCCCTTTGGGAGCAGTCCTGCCGATAACCTCGGCCACTATGTCTTCACCAATCAGCCGGAGCGATGAAATTGCGCCGGTAACTGCACGCATTCCCATCGAAATATTGGCCCCTTCGAAGGCAGGGCCGGCGGCAGTGGATGCGCAGACGATCCCGTGCTTATTCCCCACCACAATCTCGCCATTGGTACCCAGGTCGATAAGTGCAGTGATTTCCTCTTTCCTGTGCATCCCGCTGGCTGCAATTCCCGCCAGGATATCGCTCCCGACAAAACTGCCAATGGATGGAAAGAAAAGGATGCTTTCCTGCACAGGGAACGACCAATCCAGTTCTTCCGCCTTAAATGACTTTAACCCAAGATCATCGGTATGGAAAGGATAGGTAGCCAGCGGGGAAAGGTCGCCATTGCTGAAGATCAGTTGCATGGCAGTGTTGCCGGTAAGTACAACCCGCCTGACAGGATCCTGTTGGTTTTTGACCATCAGGCCGGTCATGGTGCCGACAGCCGACCGGATGGAACGGCACATTTCATCAGTATGCCCGTCGAGGCACGCCTGTATCCGGGAGATCAGGTCGGCCCCGAATTTTACCTGCGGATTGAGCATGGTTTCTGCAGCAATTACCTTACCCGATTGAAGATCAACCAGCTGGGCTACCAGCGTGGTAGTCCCCAGGTCTATGGCAACCCCGAAACCCGGCTGCGGCTGAAACTCAAAATCGCTTTCATCGGCAAGGATCAGGTGATCGAACTGCCCGATCTCCAGGGTAATATTGCCGGTGCACCTGCTGTAACAGGCCAAGCGCCAGTCAGGAGAAAGACTCAGCTTCCGGAGTTTCTCCTGATGGGATCCGGTGACTTCCACTTCCCCCTCGAGTAGCCGGACTTTACATTTTCCACAGGTGCCTTTGCCCCCGCAGGGAAATTCAACACCGTATTCGTGCAGGGCATCAATCAGGGGAGTCTGATCGTTCACCAACAGCTTTTTTCCTAACGGATAGAGAGAAATGGTATGTTTTTTCATATTTTCCAGGCAGGTTTGTCACCAAAAATCAATGCTATGTTTTGAGCCGGATAATATCCTTCTGATTTCCTCCCGGCTATCACAACGATTTCATTCCTGTCTTTCGCACTACAGGGAATATAATTACAGCCCGACAGAGTGTAATTGAGCAACATCCACCCGCTTTTCGTGCGGATATGGCCTTTAGCGCGCAGGATTCCGGGATAATTATGAAGGAAATTGCCAAGCACTTCAGTATCTATGACCGTTTCAGCACTGTAAACATACTCAAATTCACAAAAACTGCTGTCGGTAAGGTCAGGAACTGCCGATAATTTCTGATTGTTATTTTTTTGTGCAGCGTTCCCCGGCAATTTGATGAGTGCATCCGGCAAGGTACCGGGTTCATGGTAAACAGCACCGGGGAATTGGAGTTTAAATATATCAACCCGGATACCAAGCTGCTCTTTTTCCTGTATCAGGTCGCATTTACTGAAAACAATTGCATCAGATTTCCTGACCTGTGCCTGGTAAACCGGATTGAGTTTAAACCGCGGATGATCAACCATGGTAATGTCAACCAGGCAAATAACGGGCTGCAGGGCAAGGCCCGGCATCTGCCGGACAGTCTCAGAAACCATTTCAATGCCCCCTAAACCGGAGGGTTCGACGATTATCCCGGAAAAGTCACCCCCGGCAATTTGCTGAAGGTTTTCCCTGAAGTAATCCCGGGAAGAGCAGCAAATGCACCCACCCGAAACTTCATAAATCTGCGCCTCTCCCGTGGAAGCCCGCAGGGTTTGTCCGTCGATGGAGATCCTGCCGAATTCATTAACGATCACTGCCCATTTTTCACCGTACAGCCTATTCTCCAGCAACCTGATGATGGCAGTTGTTTTCCCGGCTCCCAGGAAACCAGAAATGATATGGACCGGGGTCAAATCCATTGACCGCTAATTACAGTCCATATTCCGACAGGATAAACTTACCCTGGTCGATGAGAGGCAGCATCATCTCCACAAAGCTGTCCTCACTATCGGGAATGGATAGCAGATCATCGCGCAGAAGAGGAAGGTACACCGTTTCCATTTCCGCAAGTTTCATTTTACCCGAATGAAGCGCCTCCTCAATGATGTCAAGGGCAACCAGGGCGCCATTCCGGGCATTGGCTACATAAGAGTCCCCCGAAATCAGGGCATTGGAGATCCTGATCACATTTTCAGGTGCCAGAATCAGCGCCTGTGGATCAGTGTATATATCGGAAGAGACCAATAACTGCTGCAACACCTGGCAATGCAGGTTTCCGGCTTTCAGAGCCTCGTTCATCAGCCTATCGTCGTATTCGAGCTGTTCGAGGTAGGCATCAGGGGACATTCCTGATAGTAACTTTATATTTTGCACCGATTCGTTGCTCCAAAGATCAGCGCAGGCCGATGCAATGTTGCCGACCGGACTCAGGTGTGCACAGGCAGCGGTTTTACCCTCCATAGAGATAGGAATTCCCGTGATTGCCTTGAGGAAGGGTCCTTCATACCCACAGTCCTTGTCGGGCCCAACGGCGCCTTCTTCCATGGCAACAACCGAACGGACAACCGAAATGACCCGCACGAGGGCAGCAAAAACCTTCGGAATGTATTTCTTTTCGGCCAGCACCATAGCCGTATTGGCAAACCCGCAGGCTGAATCTCCGGCGGCAATTCTCCCGTGAGCATTCGCAAGTCCGGCGATCTTCTTCCACAAAAACTGCATATCCCTGACACCCAGGACGGCCAGGGCAAACAATACACCCCTGATGTCGCACATCATCAGCGCTTCATCAGACACCTCCTTGCCCCCAGTGCTTTCGATCGACAGCAGGTCGCCACCTGCCAGCATACCCTGTTCAAACAGTTCCATCATCGGATCGAGTAAGGCAGAAGTGCGCTGCAGGGCCGGCCGTTCAAACTCGCGCAGGTCATTGGGAGTCAGCCTGATCTCAGAACGGAGGCCATATTTCTGATAGTAATTTTCGCATATGTCGTTCATCCTTTTGACTATCTCCACACCTATCAACGGTGTTTTGGTCATCTCCAGGAGGGTTTCAAATTCGAGGACCACCCCCAGGGAGTTGAGGTGAAGGGCATGGCTGAGCGCCCCTTCGGCGATCTCACTGTAATGGGCATACACCTGGGGAAGGGTGGAATCATTGATGCTCATCACCGGAAGGGTAAAATTCAGTTCTGTGTACACCTGTCCGCCGCCTATTTCGAGGCCACGTCGTGTTTTCACAATGTTAGGGGCCGTCCCGAACATTAATCCGGAGGCGTTGTCTATTGCGAGGCTCTTATACTTCATCTGTATAAATTGTCTTGTTTTTTAATGGTCAGATGGAATCACCATGAGTAAAGGTATTGATTCCGATTTGTGTTTTGCCAATCATGGTGATTTCATGCTATGGCCCTGTTTAAATATTGAACGGCACCCTGCGGATCGGGAGAGTAATGGTCGGCACCGATTTTTCTTGCGAATTCTTCATTTACAGGCGCCCCGCCAATCAAAACTTTTGTATCGGGTTTGTACCCCTTGATGGTCGCTACGATCTCACCCATATTCACCATAGTGGTTGTGAGAAGGGCAGAAAGGCCTATTATTGCTCCCGGATGGTTTTCCAGGGCTTCTATAAACTTTGCGGAAGGAACATCCACCCCCAGGTCGATGATTGTCCAGCCACCCCCTTCAACCATCATGGCAACCAGGTTCTTGCCGATATCGTGCAGGTCGCCCTTTACAGTTCCTATGATGAAAGTCCCTTTTGTTTTCACGGCTCCGGAGGCAAAATGAGGTTTTAGCTGCACCATGGAAGCCCCCATTGCTTTGGCTGACATAAGCATCTGGGGCACAAAGATTTTGTTTTCCGAGAATTTTTTTCCCACATGCTCCATGGCGGGAATCAGGGCATGGTCGAGTATCTGCTGCGGATTAATGCCGGCCTCAAGGGCTTTCATTGTGTATTCATGGGAGCCATCCTGGTCCCTTAGCTGAGGAGGGAAAGGCGATTTCCTGTCAACTTTGCCCAGTTCAACCGCTTCCAGTAATTTTTCAAGTATTTCATTCATCCTGTTGAGTTTTTGATGATTGGTAATAATTTGCTGTCTGTACAAAAATACAATCTCAAACCGCTGATATCTACAGCAATATTTACTATTTTTGATGCTATATTCACATTTAGTATCCATTTTGTTTATTATACATTGATATGTCTGCCTATCTTGAGAAGATCCGCTTAACGGAAGATGAATCGTTTTTTATTGGTGTTTTTCAGGACAACCTTGAAAAAAGCACCTGGCATTATCACAACAATTATGAGATCAGCTTCATTACCGAAGGTACAGGAAAACGGATAGTTGCCGATTCGATTGAGGATTTTCATCCGGGCGATCTGGTGTTTCTGGGGCCCAGTCTTCCGCATGTGTGGATTGCCGAAAAGGGGAGTATTGGTCCGTCGAGCAGAACTCTTGAAATGGTATTCCTGCAGTTTACCACAGCTGTTTTGCCGGCACAGGTTTTAGAACTCCCTGAATTTAAACATATTAAGAGAGCACTAACCCTTTCTGAAAGAGGAATACAGATTACAGGCCACACCCTGAATGAGGTAAGCGAAATCATGCTGCAACTCCCCTATCTTGGACATTTGGAGCGGATGATGCAGTTTTTCAGGTTGATGGACATTATCGGCAAAAGCGGATCCAATGTGGGTCTGGCCAGCGATGAATACCTGAAGAAAAGGTTTACATCCTCCAACAAACGGATACAGGCCATTCACAATTATCTGATGAAAAACTACCGTGAAGAGGTAAACCTTGCCGGACTGGCAGAGCTGGTCAACATGGCAGAAGGCTCCCTGTGCCGGTTTTTCAGGATGGAAACGGGCGTCACGGTATTTGAATACCTCAACCGGCTGAAGGTTGATTTTGCGTGCAAACTGCTAATGGATGCAGAGTTGAGCATTACCGACGTTTCGCTCGACAGCGGTTTCAACAACCTCAGCCATTTCAACAAGCAGTTCAGGAAGCATACCGGGATGACGCCTATGGAATACCGGAGGCAATTCAGGGAGCTGGGGTGATGTTGTAAAGGACAGCAGGCAGCAAATCAACCACGCCCACCCGGATGCAAAAAACTAAAAGGCCGTTCAGGTTATAGGATACGGGAGGGAAATTACCGCGTTATCTACGAAATTATGACCAAATCCTTACTATAACAGTTATTGAAGCTGGAAACAGAAAGGAAATATACGAATGAAACGAGCATAGACTAATCCCACATGAATGAATTCCGATCAATTATTTGAAACTTATTGTAGGAACCAATGGATTGTATGAAGCAAGAATTCAACTTGGGAGCAATATGTGGAGAGTGTTTTGCTTCTTTGACAAAGGAAGATTGGTGATTCTTCTGAATGGTTTCCAAAAGAAAACACAGAAAACACCAAAGAATGAGATTGAGAAAGCGTTGAACTTAATGGATGAATACTATGAAAACAGAAAATAACAATCAGGGTTTAAACTCCTGGTCAGAAATTAAAGACAGGGTTTATGGGAAAAAAGGAACTGAAAGGCGTGATAATCTTGAAAGAGAAACTGAAGCCTTTAGAATTGGGTTGCTTTTAAAAAAAGCCAGAGAATCTAAAAAATTAACGCAGGAGGAATTGGGAAAAATTATTGACAAGAAAAGGACATACATTTCCCGGGTAGAGAATAACGGAAGTAACATTACGTTGAGTACACTTTTTGAAATTGTAGAAAAAGGGTTGGGTGGAAAAGTAAACATCTCGATTGAAATTTAATCCAGAGAAAACATTACGTTACTTCAAGCACTTTCTCATAAAGTGTGTAAACAAAAAAACT
>CAYMXK010000150.1:0-10222 GCA_964393915.1 uncultured Prolixibacteraceae bacterium | reverse complement strand
AAATGGCTGTAAATTCCAGGAAAATGCCGGATGCTGAATTTGTTAAAGCAGGCAACAGGCTTTTTTTCAGCCTGGGTGTTGATCCTGAGAAGGGTGACATATATCTTACGGACGCCATTGATTATATGCAGCATGCGATAATCTACCGTTATACAGCCAATGGCCTGCCAACTGATTCTTTCAGGGCAGGTGTAAATCCCGGACATTTTTGGTTCAATTAAATCAATTTAAAATATTATTATGATGAAACATTTTACTTTTCTATTTCTGCTTACATTTCTGGTGGCCCCTTCTTTTTCGCAAAACGCGGCAACATTCGATGAATTAACGGTTGGCCCGAGTGGTTATTGGAATGGCTCCGACGGAAGCGGCAGTTTTAAGAGCGGCCCATACACTTTCCGCAATAATTTTAATGCTGAATGGTCAAGCTGGTCAGGCTTTTCTTATACCAACCATAAAGATACAGTGACCCCCGGAAGAGAAAATCAGTACAGTGCAATTACCGGCAGCGGAATCGGGGGGACTGGCATTTATTCTATAGCCTATGTGTTCGGCACAACCAGATTTTCACTGGAAAAACCCGATTCTATATCTGGTATGTATTTGACCAACAGCACCTATGCCTATCTTGTGATGCGAAATGGGGATGATTTTGGTAAAAAATTCGGAGGAATCTCCGGGAATGATCCGGACTATTTCAGGTTGGTTATTAATGGAATTGATGCAAAGGGGGATACAACCGGCACGGTGGTATTTTACCTGGCCGACTTCAGGTTTGAAGATAACACGAAGGATTATATTCTGAAAACCTGGAAGTGGGTTGACCTTAAGGAACTTGGAATTGTGAATGAATTACATTTCGCCCTCCAGTCAACGGATGTGGGTGCATGGGGAATGAATACACCCGGCTATTTCTGTTTGGATAACGTTAACCGGAAAGATTTTACCACCTCACAGTCTCGTTTGCCCTCAGTCCTTGCTGATGTGAAACTGTTTCCCAACCCTGTCAGGCAAAACCTTACCGTTCAGTTGCCCGAAGGTGATTTTGCTTTAGATGTCAGAGATATTCAGGGGAGATTGCTTTTTCAGACATCTGAAAGAGGAAATTCCACAGTGGCAATTGATGCATTTCAGGAATTCCGGCCGGGGATCTATTTCCTGACTGTCAGCGGCGGGCAATTGGAATCCCGTACCTTTAAACTGCAGAAAGTGAATTAAAAAATACCAAACCGTTAAAATATAAAAAAAAGAGTGGTATGTATTTTGTTGGATGTTAATAATAGTGTTAATTTGCACAATAAAAATTTACGTAAATTATGATGGAAATTACAAAAAACCGTATGGTAACTCTGACCTATGATTTAAGGTTGGATGACCAGAATGGAGATATGATAGAGCAGGCAACAGCCGATCGTCCGCTCCGCTTTATTTACGGCGCAGGCCAAATGTTGCCAAAGTTTGAATCACAACTTGCAGGCATGAAAAGTGGCCAGCCATTCGAGATTAACCTTACCAAATACGATGCCTATGGAGAAGTAAACGATGATGCCATCGTTGAATTGCCTCTAAACGTATTTTCGGTAGATGGAAATTTCGATGAAGAAATGGTAAAAATTGGCAACACCGTACCAATGATGACCGGCGACGGACAGCGTTTAAACGGAATTGTACTTGAAGTTTCAGACCAGGTTGTAAAAATGGATTTTAATCATCCATTGGCAGGCGAAGATCTTCATTTTCAGGGTGAAGTATTGGAAGTAAGGGAAGCAACCGATGAGGAAATAGCTGCCCTTTTCTCTCACGGATGCGGATGCGGCAGCGGTGGATGTGGTGACGGAGATTGTGGCGACAGCGAATGTGGCGACCACGAAGGCCAGGGCTGTGGTACCGGATCCGGATGTAATTGTTGATGAAACGTTGCATTTTATACAACTTTAATTATCTTTAGCCTCGTTTTATTTAAAAAAACGAGGTTTTTTTTTAGCTATGAATACATTTGGACGTATATTCAGGTTAACTTCTTTTGGTGAATCACATGGCAGGGGCATCGGCGGGATTATTGATGGATGCCCTCCGGGTGTTGCTATTGATCTTGAATATATCCAGAATGAACTTTCAAGACGCCGGCCGGGGCAATCAAAAATTACCACACAGAGAATGGAACCCGATCAGGTGGAGTTCCTTTCAGGCATATTTGAAGGCAAAACCCAGGGAACGCCTATTGCCTTTGTAGTATGGAATAAGGATCAGCATTCCAATGATTACAACGAGTTAAAAGATGTATTCCGGCCATCCCATGCAGATTTTACCTACCAGAAAAAGTATGGTACCCGCGATCACAGAGGGGGAGGCCGTTCTTCGGCACGTGAAACCATTGCCCGGGTTGTTGCCGGTGCTGTGGCCCGTTTGATTCTCAACAAGGCCGGGGTTCAAATCCATGCTTATGTTTCACAGGTTGGTGAAATTGAATTGAATAAATCATACCATGAACTGGATTTGTCAGGTATCGACAACAATATCGTTCGGTGCCCTGACCAGGAAACGGCTGAAAGAATGATTGCGCGAATCGAACAGGCCGGTCATGATCACGATACTGTGGGAGGCGTTATCACCGGCGTTATTTCTGGTGTTCCCGCAGGATGGGGAGAACCCGTGTTCAATAAATTACATGCTGACCTGGGGTTTGGCATGTTGGGTATAAATGCAGTAAAAGGTTTTGAATATGGTTCCGGATTTTCAGGCACCCGCCTGAGTGGTTCAGAACATAATGATATTTTTATAAAAGGGGAGGACCGGGTACGGACCAAAACCAATCATTCGGGAGGAATTCAGGGGGGAATTTCTAACGGAGAAGACATCTATTTCAGGGTGGCATTTAAACCTATTGCCACGTTGCTAAAAGAACAAAAAACAGTTGACAGTGGAACAAATGAAGTGTCAATTCATCCGAAAGGAAGGCATGATCCTTGTGTGCTTCCTCGTGCGGTTCCCATAGTGGAGGCTATGGCAGCATTGGTACTTGCAGATCATTATTTATTGCAACAAATTAATATTTTATAAGAGATGCCTAGAAAAAAGCGTGAACGAAGAATGCTTATGCCCCCCGTTATTAAAGGAATGTCTGTTTTTGGTGTCCGTGGTCGGAAAGCCAACGAAATTAATCTTTTGCTCGAGGAATATGAAGCCATCAGGCTGCTCGATCATCAGATGCTTAATCAGGAACAGGCGGCCGTGGTAATGAATGTATCAAGACCCACACTTACCAGGATCTACGAGGAAGCTCGTCAGAAAGTTGCCAGTGCATTTGTCGAAGGACGCGACATTTCGATTAAAGGCGGCCATGTGACGTTTGACCAGAACTGGTACAAGTGCAATGTTTGCAAAGCTAACTTCAATTATCATGAAGAAGGTGGCGCGCTATGCCCTGTGTGTGATTCGACCGATGTAAACTCGCTGAATGACTTTTTCAAAAAAGCGTAAATCTTCGGTTGAGGAAACTTATCCTAATTGCAGAGGCTGGATGTTCCATGTCTCTGCTTTATTTTTTACTTGCTGCAGAATTTCTTTCTGAACACAAAATTCATGATAAATGTCAGCTGATTATCTCCAATTTAACATGCCAATAACATCTGACCTTTCGTATTAAATAGTCTGAAAAACTATCTTTGCAGCAAATTTTCGAATTTATATGAACTGGAGAAAATGGTTGCGGATTTTGCACCGCGACTTTGGATATTTTATAGTAGGCATTACTCTCATATATGCCATTTCGGGCATACTTTTAAACCACCGGAACGATTTCAATCCCGACTTTAAGATTGTAACCATGGATGTTCAGGTTGACCTTCCCCCGGGGCCTCCTTATAATGAAAGAGCACTTCGGCCTGTTATCGAAGGCATTGATGATTTCGTTGTGTATAAAAGGGGCTTTGTTACAAAAAACGGGAACCTTAAGATTTTTATAAACAATGGAGAAGTATTGCTGGACCCGGTTACAGGAAGAGGGGAACTGCAATATCTTAAAAAGCGTGCGGTATTATTCGAAATGAATATGCTGCACCGAGTAGCCACGCATCGTTCATGGAAATGGTTCAGTGATGCGATGATGGTGATCCTTATTTTTGTAACTATTTCGGGAATATTTATTTTGAAAGGAAAAAACGGATTTGGACGAAGAGGGGTATGGTTCATTCTTGCCGGAGTGATAATACCCATTGTTTATATGGTTTTCTTGATTTAAATTAGCAAAAAAAATTACTGATGAGAAAGTTAATCCTTTTAATTGTATTGCCGGCCTTGGTTTTTGCCTGTGGAAACCGGCAGAATCAATCCCAGACAGCAGAAGAGACTGTTGTTGTATTGACTGTTGACGAGCTGATGGCTTCCCCTGCAAATTATGTTGATCAGGAGGTTGTAATTTCAGGTTTAATTACACATGTCTGTAAACACGGAGGGCAGCGTTGCTTTGTGATGGGTGCATCGGATGACGTTTCCATTCGCGTGGAAGCCGGTGATGAAATTGATGCTTTCAAGCAGGAGCATGTGGGCGATGAACTGCAAATTACCGGTATCTTCCGGCTTGTCCCGGTTGATGGAGGCCATGTATGTTCTGAAGATGAAAAGGCTGCTCAGGATCAGAACCAGGAAACTGCCGAAGTGGGTGAAGGGGTGGTTGAAGAATCTCCTGAGCAAGAGTATGTTCCAAGGTATTACATCGACGGAGTTCGTTTTGTAGTAGTCGCTGAAGGGGAAGAAAGTGCTGACGAAGCTTAAAATCCCCGGGCTGTAAGCTCAGAAAGTGAGTCACAGGGAAAATAATATACCTTCTGACTCACTTTTTTTATTTTTCACTTTTCTTCTCCGGAATAAATACAAGTGACACCGAATTGACACAATGACGGGTATTTTTGCTTGTGTAGCGTTCACCGTGGAATACATGTCCGAGGTGTCCCTTGCAAGCGGTACAAACAATCTCAACCCTGCGGCCATCTGCATCGGGCACCCTCATTACGGCTCCCTTTATCTCATCGTCGAAACTTGGCCAGCCACAATCCGACTCAAACTTATCGGTCGATTTGTATAAATGCGCCCCGCACTGCTTGCAGGCATAGGTTCCTTTCTCCTTGTGTTTGTTGAATTCACCGGTAAAGGGCATTTCAGTTCCCTTTTTAAGAATAACATACTCCTCGAAGGAATTCAGCTTCCGGTATTGCTTTTCAGGCTCTTGTGCATGTATTGTCATCGCCAGTATAATTGTAAGTACTATGAATAATTCCCGTTTCATATTATCATGGACAAGTAAAGGTGAGATTTTGTTCAATTTGGCAGGAATCTATTTTCTTAATATATTATTTCTGAATAAAACTAAGTAAATTGCAGGCTGACTTAAACCCGTTTGTATGAAACGCCGAACATTTATTCAACTCAGCACTGCCAGTACTTCCGGATTCTTTTTTGATCCTCTTCAGTCAATGGGAAATGTGAATAAAAAACCCAGGATCAGGCTGGGCGCTCCCCTTTTTGAAAAATATTCCAATGCTGAAGAATGGGTATCTGTACTTAAAAAGATCGGATACACAGCTGCTTATTGTCCGGTGAGCCCCGGAGCCTCTCTGGCCGTTGTGGAAGAGTACAGAACGGCTGCCGCAAAAAATGATATCATCATAGCTGAGGTCGGAGCGTGGAGCAATCCGATCAGTCCGGATGAGGCCATTGCAAAAGCTGCCCTTCAGAAATGCATCAGCTCGCTGTTGCTGGCCGATCAGATAGGTGCAGCCTGCTGTGTCAACATCAGCGGTTCTCGAAATCCGGTGAGTTGGGCAGGTCCGCACAAGGATAATCTTACGGATGCCACTTTCGACATGATTGTTGAAACCACCCGTAAAATCATCGATGCGGTTAAACCCACCCGCACCTTTTATACCCTGGAAGCGATGCCCTGGTCTTATCCCGATTCTGCCGATGCTTATCTTCGCCTTATAAAGGCTATCGACAGGGAAAGATTTGCCGTCCATATCGACCCGGTCAACTGGGTGGTAAGCCCACAGGTATTATACAAAAACGGGGAGATGATCAAAGATGCTTTCCGCAAGCTCGGACCATACATCAAAAGTTGTCATGCCAAGGATGTTTCAATAAAAGAGGGTACCGACCTCCCACAACTGGAGGAGGTCCTGCCCGGAAGCGGATACCTGGATTACAGCGTTTATCTGTCAGAACTGGCAAAACTGGATAATATTCCTTTAATGATTGAGCACTTAAAAACAGCCGAAGATTACAGGCTGGCAGCAGAGTATATCCGGGAGAAAGCCGCCAGCCTGAATTTTTAATATTGCATCTCAGGATGATGCAGACCTGTTTCGATATCTTGCATTTTTCAGTTTCAAGGGCCGCAAGTGAAGCCGGAAATGATTATCTGCCAGTTCTGAAAAAAAACTAAGAAATAATAAAAAGTCTATATGAAAGCCTTATTTGCAGCTATACTGATTTTTTGCTGCCTGCCAGCGTTGGCACAAATTGAATACCAGTTTGAAAATTTGTTCGACTTCGGTTGGCGTTTTCACCGGGGAGGGGCACAATCAGCCGAAAAACCTGAATTTGACGACTCCGGATGGCGGGTGTTGGACCTACCCCATGACTGGAGCATAGAAGACCTCCCGGGAACAGATTCTCCTTTTCATCCCGGGGCAATCAGTCAGGTAAGCGGCGGATTTACCACCGGGGGAACCGGCTGGTACAGGAAAAGCTTTCATGTTCCCGGCGATTACCTCGACAAGCGTTTCATTATCCAGTTTGACGGAGTGTACATGAACGCTGAAGTCTGGCTGAATGGTCATTCGCTGGGGAAACATCCCTATGGGTACACCACCTTTTGGTTCGATATGACCCGCCACATTCAATATGGTAAAGAGAATGTTATTGCTGTAAAAGTAATCAACGAAGGAGAAAACAGCCGGTGGTACTCCGGATCGGGAATTTACCGCCACGTCTGGCTGAAAGTACTTGAACCGGTGCACAGGGCACAGTGGGGAACCTATATAACCACCCCGGAAGTAACCTCCTCAGTAGCAACTGTCACAGTAAAAACAAAGATCAGCAATACACTGAAGGAAGCGAAAACAGTCATCCTGCAAACCCGGATTATTGCCCCCGATGGAAATGAGATCGCAATATCAGAATCATCAAAGACGATAGAGGCTGAATCAGAATCAGAATATGAACAGCACCTTGAAGTGCCATCCCCGGTGCTTTGGTCGCCTGATACCCCTTTCCTTTATACCGCCCTTCAGGAGATACACGCCAACCATGTGCTGATGGACTCCAGTGTAACTCAATTTGGGATACGCACCATCTCATTTGATGTGGCTAATGGCTTTTTACTGAATGGGAAACCGGTGCTGATGAAGGGAGGTTGTGTTCATCACGATAACGGGCCCCTGGGGGCTATGGCCTATGACCGTGCCGAGGAAAGGCGTGTAGAACTCCTGAAAGCCAGCGGGTATAATGCAGTTCGCTGTGCCCATAATCCACCTTCGGAGGCATTCCTGGAAGCCTGCGACCGCCTTGGAATGCTCGTAATTGACGAAGCCTTCGACATGTGGGAGGTTGCCAAGAATCCATACGATTATCACCTCTACTTCAGGGAGTGGTGGAAAAAGGACATTGAGAGCATGGTTTTGCGCGACAGGAACCACCCTTCAGTTATTATGTGGAGCACCGGTAATGAAATTCCTGAGCGGGGTGACTCCCGGGGTGTAAATACCTCCAAAATGCTGACTGCCTATATTAAAAGTCTGGACCCGACGCGTCCCGTTACCTCTGCAGTTAACGGACTGAATCCAGGTAAGGATCCTTTTTTTGCCACCCTCGACGTGGCCGGTTACAACTATTCATCAGGCGGAGATCACCGGAACAAGTCAATTTATGAACAGGATCACGAGCGGGTCCCGGATAGGATCATTTACCAGGCCGAATCCTATCCGCTGGAAGCCTTTGACGCATGGATGGGAACGCTTGATTATCCATACGTGGTTGGTGATTTTGTCTGGACTGCCTTTGATTATATCGGGGAAGCCAGCATCGGATGGCTGGGATATTACCAGGAAAATAGTTTTTATCCCTGGAACCTGGCCTGGTGTGGCGATATAGATATTTGCGGATGGAAACGTCCTCAGTCGTATTACCGGGATGCTTTATGGAAAGAGAACCAGGTTTCCATGTTTGTAAAACCTCCGGAGCCTACTTTTAAAGAGAACCCCGGCAGGCAGGCCTGGTCAAAGTGGCATTGGCATGATGCTGTGGCAGACTGGAACTGGGATGGCTCTGAAGGAATTCCCCTGGAAGTGACCGTTTATTCGTCGTGTCCGGAAGTGGAGTTGTTCCTGAATGGAAAATCACTGGGAAAAAAGGCTACTGATCGGTCAACCGAATTTATGGCCAAATGGGAGGTCCCTTATCGTGCCGGTGAATTGAAGGCCACAGGCATCAGCAGAGGCAAACAAATCAATTCTGCGACGCTCCGGACGGCGGGAGAGCCTGTTAAGCTCAGTGCAACTGCCGATCGTACAGTCATTAATGCCGATGGACAGGACCTCAGCTATATTACCATCGAATTGCAGGATGCCAGTGGAATCCGGCATCCCAATGCAGAGAACCTTGTGCATTTTGAAATTGACGGGCCGGGGGAGATCATTGCTGTGGCCAATGCAAATCCTGTCAGTCTTGAAAGCTACAGGCTGCCTCAGCGTAAGGCTTGGCAAGGCAGGTGTCTTGTAGTTGTAAAATCGGGCAGACAAAGAGGAACCCTTACCCTCAGGGCATCCTCGGAGGGAATGGAACCGGCAGTGGTAAAGATATCATCAGAGTAAAATATTGAATACCATGATAAAAATAAGTTTTTTAATTGCTTTTTCGATTGCTTCAATTTTGACCGGCATTTCGAATAATCTCATTGACTCCGGTAGTAAATCAACTGACGACGAAAAGAAGGTGGAATGGGTTTTAGTTTGGGAGGACAATTTTGATTATGAGGGTCATCCAAACGAGAAATTCTGGGATTATGAAGTTGGATATATCAGGAACAAGGAGGCACAATATTATACCAAAAAGCGCCTGGAGAACGCCCGGGTAGAAAACGGGCACCTGATTATCGAAGCACGAAAGGATAACTGGGAGGGTAAACCCATCACATCGGCCAGTTTGCACACCTATGGAAAAAACAGCATGTTGTATGGCCGGCTGGAAGTGAGGGCAAAATTACCAACAGGCCGGGGCACCTGGCCTGCTATCTGGATGCTTGGTAATAATCACCGGGAGGGAACACGCTGGCCCGATTGCGGTGAAATTGACATCATGGAGAACGTAGGATACGCGCCCGATGTAATTCATGCCAATGTTCACACCAAATCTTACAACCATTCAATCGGGACAGGCAAAGGCAATCGCATAACCGCTGTGAAACCCTGGGAAAACTTTCACGTTTATGCAGTGGAGTGGTATGAAGACCGGTTGGAGTTTTTCTTAGATGATGAACGCTACTTTGTTTTCAAAAATGAAGGCACAGGTTTTGAAACCTGGCCATTCGACAAACCGCAGTACCTTATCCTGAATCTTGCCATTGGTGGTGGCTGGGGAGGTCAGAAAGGCGTTGATGAGAACCTCCTGCCGCAAAAATATTACATAGATTACGTCAGGGTTTATAAGCAGAAAAGAGATAATTAACCATTAAAGTTATTTATTATGAACAAGAAATTTCTGATGGCCGGACTTGGAGCTGGCGTCGCAGCCTTTTTTCTTGGCTGGCTGATCTGGGGAATTCTACTGATGAAATTCTCTGAAGCCAACACAACGGTTTACCCGGGTCTTGTAAAAGAGGACATGAACTTCATTGCTATTCTTTTGAGTAACCTTGTCTGGGGTTTTACCCTGACGTGGATTTATGCCAATTTTTCGGGCAAAAAATCTATTAAAGGGGGTGCGTTAACCGGTTTAACCGCCGGATTGCTGCTTGCCACCATGCTGAATCTTGCCTACATGGCCTTCTGGAATCTGTATACACCTGCTTTCATGGCTGTGGACATTATTGCCAATGGTGTATATTCTGCCATTCTGGGAGCCATAATTGGTGCTATTCTAAGGAATAAGGAATGATCTTTTCCTGATCGGAGTTTTATGGAAAAACGACATGATTAGGATACAGAGCAAATCTGATTCTACCATATTG
>CAYMXK010000149.1:0-10304 GCA_964393915.1 uncultured Prolixibacteraceae bacterium | reverse complement strand
GTCCGCCACCGTTTCTTCGCTGCTCGGTTATCTGCACTTCTCCGATTTGAAGGTTGGAATCCTCCATTTCGATGTTAAGTGTTAACCGCTCTTCGATTCCCGCATTCAATGTTTTTTCAACCGTGGCATAGCCCAATGAGGAAAAAACAACGGTTACCTCCCTGCGGGCGGGGAGACGCAGTAAATATTCGCCCCTGCGGTTGGTGGTGGTTCCGATCGGAAAGTTGCGGAGGGCTACGTTTACCAGTTCGAGGGGCTGTCCATTCTTTGTCGTCACTTTGCCGGTCAGCGTGGCGTTGTTGCTCTGACCTGTTGCCAAAGGCACAATATTAATAAGAAATAGTATTAATAGAAGGTATCTTCTGTGCATCATTTTGCAAATCTAAAAAAAGCATGCTTTAAAAACCCTTTCCCTGATTTTATATTGCATCAATTGGGAATTTTATGTATACAATTAACCTTGATCATCTAATCATTCGCGGGCAACGGTTATGTGAAGGCACGCCTCCTTCATTTCTGTAACCACCACGAGGTAACCTTCTTTCCTGAGTTCCCCGATAGTTTCTGACAAAATTTTTATTGCCGGGCCATCGGCAACCAGGTGGGTGCGGCCCCAGAAGGTTTTCCTGTAGATTTTTTTCCAGCCGATATCAAAGGTAGTCCCGTACAAATGCGATGTTTCGGTAGTGGCATTTCCATTTGAACGTCTAAGCCTCTTTTGGCTTTCCCGGGTGCGTAATACCGATGTAACGCGAAA
Source organism: uncultured Prolixibacteraceae bacterium (assembly GCA_964393915.1). Lineage (GTDB taxonomy): Bacteria > Bacteroidota > Bacteroidia > Bacteroidales > Prolixibacteraceae > UBA1413. Next base: position 9,547 of record CAYMXK010000149.1, on the reverse strand, counting down.
CTGGTAAGTGCCCATTTTCTTTTCGTCGAGTTTTTGATGGAATCTCCTGCCAATTAGATGGAGCAGCTCAATGGCGGCCGGTGTGAGGTAGGGATGTGAATGGCTAAGCTTATCAACTTTAAAATATTTGGAACTGGTAAGCTCATCGAGTTTGCCCTGTTTTACCAATTCCCTGATCTTTTGCTCAGCTTCCTTGTCGGTGTCTATAGGTCCGATCCCCAACTTCTTTGCATGTTTCAGATGGGTTGCATTCAAATCTTTGAAATTGTCCACCCGCACTACTCCAACATCCTTTGGTTTCGATGTATCTATCCATTTTTTCAGAAAGGGGATGCTGATAAGGATGATCATTACAGCCATTATGACACCCAGCACCCGTTTAACACTCTTTTTCAGCCTGCGCTTTTTCCTTTTTCCGGTTACAGCGTTCATTAAAATCAATGTAAATTATTATCTGCAGAATAGTCCCAATAAAGAGATGGCCAAATTAGGAATAATATTTTCAGTTAAAAGCCGGCAGATGATTTTTTCTATAATTTCAGGAGTTTCCGGTTCAATTTGTTATGTTTGTCGTTTTGCATAATTAGAAAGATTAAGATGGCGAAAGTATTTAAACCGCTCAATTCAGTTTTGATAAAGCCGGCAGGCCCCGATTGCAATCTGGATTGCACCTATTGTTTTTACCTTAAAAAGGCTGAATTATTTACAGAAGGCCCGGTGCACCGGATGAGCAATGAAGTACAGGAAGAGCTGATCAGACAGGTTATGCAGCAAGGCGGCCAGTCGGTCAGTTTTGCCTGGCAGGGAGGAGAGCCCACTCTCATGGGGCTCCCGTTTTATGAAAGGGCCATTGAACTGGAAAAGAAATATGGACGTGGTCAAACCGTTGGCAACGGCCTGCAGACCAATGGGATTTTGCTGAATAAAGAGTGGGCCCGTTTTCTGCGGAAATATGACTGGCTGGTTGGCTTATCCCTTGACGGGCCTCAGCATATCCATAACCGCTACAGGCTCGACAAGGGGGGGCACGGAACCCACCAACGTGTGGAGGACAACGCCAGGATGCTTCTTGACAACGATGTTGCAACCAATGCGTTATGTTGCCTGACCGATTATTCTGTCCAGTTTCCTGATGAACTTTACAACTATTTTAAAGAGCTCGGCCTTACCTGGATGCAGTTTATTCCGGTTGTGGAAACCGACCCGGCGGATCCTTCGAGGGCAGCGCCTTACTCTGTGACTGCGAAAGCTTATGGCGACTTTTTAAACCGCATATTTGACCTTTGGATGGCGGATTTTAAAAATGGTCAGCCCACAACATCGGTGAGGCACTTCGAATCGGTTTTTTATACTTACGTTGGAATGCAGGCTCCCGAGTGTACGATGATGAAGGAGTGTGGTCCATACGTGGTTGTTGAGCACAATGGCAACGTATATAGCTGTGACTTCTTTGTGGAACCAAAATGGAAGCTGGGCAACGTCATGACGAACCGGATTACAGCAATGTTGAATTCAAAGCAACAATTTACCTTTGGGGCGGCCAAGGCAGTATTGCCCGGAGAATGTCGTAAATGCGAATGGCTAACCAAATGTTATGGAGGCTGCACAAAAGACAGGATAAAGGATCCTGCCGACAACCGGAAACCACGTTTTTGTGTTTCATATAAAAAGTTTTTTGCCCATGCCGATGACAGGATGAAGATGCTGGCTGCCCATTGGAAGCAAAATCAAAGGGATGATCAGGAGTACCGGAAAACCGGAGGAACTTACAACGCCTTTGATGATTTTATGGGGAAGGGATCAAAAAATTAAAGAATTACATGTCAAGATAGGCTAGCGTCTCCGTATTGACCGGCGGCTTTGTTAAAATCCGGTCTCTCTCTTCCAGTCCGCTGGTAATTACTATATAATCGTCATTCTCTGCACCTGTTTCTACTGCACGTTTCCACACTTTCCCGGCCCTTTTGAGATAGACATAGCATTGATTGGCATCGGCAAAAAGACTGACTCGTGGTATGGTGAGTTGCTGTGGTATTATTTCCTGGATAATCTGGTTGGTGCTTGTCATTCCCGGCAGCAATTTTTTGTTGGATTCTGAAAGTTCGATGGTGATGGCGAATACCTTCGATTCAAAACCAGCCAAATCCTGTCCCACGTTGGCAATACGCAGAATGGTGCCTGGAAATACATCGCCGGGTACGGCATCTACAGAGATCAATACGCTGTCGCCAACCGAGATTTTGGCAATATCAATCTCTTCGACGTAAGTTTCGGAAACGAGTACCGACAAATCGGGAATACTGGCAATTTCAGGCCGCCAGGGGCTCACTTCATCACCTACCCTGATTTTCCGGTTACCCCGGACACGTGCGTAGACCACCATGCCTGGCTGCGGGGCCCTGATGTCGCAGGCTTCAAGAGCTATGCCCAGGTTTTTGTCAATATTTAAATATTGATTGTATCGCTCTTCATAACGTCTTAGCCGGTTGCCCTGGTCGATTTTTCGCAATTCATAGTCTCTTTTTGCACGGTCAATCTGACGGACCTTTTGGTTGTAGGCAGTCTGAATCCGTCGCTGGTAGGCAGGTGATTCATATTGGGACTGCTCTAAATCGAGTTCGCTGTACTGAAGCTCAAATTGTAATTCGGTAATTCGCTGCCTCATCCCTGTCAGCGAGATGGTAGAGTCAATTATGGCATCGTTAAGATAAGCCAGCCTTCTTTCCAGTTCTTCGCGGATCTCCTGGATACGCTGGTTAATAACAGCCTGGTCGAGTGTGGCTACCCAATCACCTTTTTTAACAATGGTCCCCTCAGGTACCATATCTTTGATCTTTAGGTCTCTGATACCTAATTCATAGTCCTTGAAGATATCGTTGAGAGTGATAAACAAGGCATCTTTGCCGTGTATCTCTCCTTTTGTTTCAATGTATTTTTCAAAGGTGCTTTTCCGGACTACATAGGTTGAGTGACTTTCCTGGCTCTGCCTTACCAGCCAGAGTGAAAAGCCTGTAATGACAATAACAGCCAGTCCGATAAATGTCCATTTGTATTTTTTAAAAACTGTCATATCCGGCAATTTAGTTATTTAAAAGTTTCTCAAAATCTTCGGAAAGCGTTACGCCTTTCTCGAAGTCAAACAAAGTGAGTTCCCTCAGGGTATAAAAGTAGGACCAGTAGGAGCGAAGTGCCCTGATATAAGCCCTGCGGGCTTGCTCCTGGTCGTTGCGTGCCAGGTTAAGTTTTGTTACATCGAGCTTGCCAATAAGGAAACGCTGCATGGTCACCTCATAACCCATCTTCGCAATGGTATCGGCTTTTGCAGTATTTTGCACCTGATCCTGCTGGATATTGAATTCCATGACGTTCATCAGTACATTTTGTTCGAAATCAATGCGTTCCTGGTTCACACTTATGCGCAAAACTTCGCGGGTGGATCTTGCCATGGAGAGTTCACCCTTGCGGCGTCCCCAATCCAGGATCGGAATATTTAATCCTATCCTAACCCTTTGCCTTTCAAGCGGATCGACATAAACGTCGGAAAGTTTTTCTGCATTCTGATTTAACCCATAGAGGGCATACAGGTCGGCATTGATGCCGCTCTGAGCTTCAGCCTGTTTCACACGTCGGTCTTCTTCGAGGAGGCGTTGCTGGTGAAGAAGCATGCCTGGGTTGTTTTCGATAGCCATTGACAGGGCTTCCGCGGGATTTACCGTAAGGTTGGGCAGCGAATCAGGAATTATGCATTCGATGCGGGTTTCGTTATCGAAACCGAGAAATGAATTGAGGTCGGCGCGTGCCCTTTCAAGTCCCAGGTTGGCGCGTTGCAGGGCAAGTCGTGCATTCATGAATCCCAGCTCAAGATTCAGGAGTTCGTCCTGCGTAACGGTTCCTACCTGAAAGCGTCCCATCCCGATTCTGTAAAGTGTATCCGCATTCGATAGATTGGTATTCGAAATGGTTACTTCGATCTGTGCATCTACAAGGTCAAAGAAACGTCGGGTAGCTTTAATGGCCAGTTCTTCCTTCGATTGCACATATTCCTGTTTTGCTTTTTCAAATTTCACAGGCTCGATTTTGGTTCTCCATTTTAACTGGTTGAATCCGTTGAGCGACTGGCTGTAACCGATGCTGATAGGGGTGGAATTCCAGGTAGTCAGTTTGTCACCTCCCAGGTTTTGTGAAAGGTTGAGTTCTGAACGGGCAAAAATGTTCCCCCCGAGAAATCCTACGTTCTGGTTGACCAGTAAAGCCAGATCGGAGTTTAGAAACTCACGTGACCTGTATTCGTCCCGGTTCTCTTCGTAGTTATATACCCTTTGCATCGACCGGCTGAAATCAAGCGGGGTGGCCTGCAGGGATAAACTGGGCAGATTGTCTGCCTTGAAATTACGAAATTCCCAGTAACTGGCAAGGTACATATTGCGGTTTCTGAAAGCGTCGAGCGATTGCTGTGAGGCCAGCTCAATAACCTGGTCAAGGGTCATGTATTTTACCTCTGACTGGGCCGTTATACCATATCCGGCAAAAACAAAGGGAATAAGAAATATCAGAAATTTTCTCATGTTAAAAAAGTCGTTTTTACTGGCGCAACGATTCAACAGGGTCCTGGTCGGAGGCCTGTTTGGCAGGGAGGTATCCGAACGAAATACCTACAAGAACCGATACACCAAAGGCTATAATTATTGAAAACATTGAAACTACTGTCTTTATTTCGAAAATGGCAGTGATGGTAAGTGAAAGGCCTATTCCAAGCAAAATTCCGACCATGCCCCCGGAGACACTGATCAGGGTCGATTCGGCCAAAAACTGAACAATAATATCTTTTCGTGTAGCTCCGATTGCCTGACGGAGTCCGATTTCCCGTATACGCTCCATTACACTGGAAAGCATAATGTTCATAATGCCAATTCCTCCAACGATCAGCGAAATTCCGGCAATGACACCTAAAACAATATTGAAAATATTTTTGGTGCGCTGTTGCTGTTTGAGCAATAGCTCGGGGATGGTAATGTCAAAATCGAACAGGCCATTGTGCCTGCGAAGCAACATGCGGCTGAGTATTTCCGATGTTGCGGTGAGATCCTCTGTTTCATGTACCTGCACAATAATTTTATCGAGCTGGTTGAGGTTTTCATTTGCTGTTTGCTGAGTGGTTGATGAAAGTTGTTCAATCTCGTCGGCCCTTACCAATGACCGGTTCCTGAAACGCATCAACATGGTTTTCACCGGAATGAATATTTTATTGTCGGTACTGCTGATCCCCATCTCATCACTTGCGGAAGCAGTAAAATCCCTTCGCTCGACAACTCCAACCACCTGCAACCATACATCTCCCGATTTGATATATTTGCCGATGGGGTCTTCCTGTGCAAAAAAAGTATTGCGGATATTGTCTCCGATAATGCAAACAGGGTAGCCTGTTTCTTCCTGCCGTTCGGTAAAAGTAGTGCCCGACTGTAATGAAATTCCGAACAGTTCAAAATAGTGGTTATTGGTGCCTTCCAAAGTTACCGGACGGCTTCGCCCGTTGTGAATGGCCGAATAGTTGAATGATATTACCGGACAAACTCTTGATACTGTTGGCAAAACCTCTTCGATGGCAACTGCATCCAATAAGGTCAACCCCTTGGAAAACTTGCGCGTTCTGCCGCTCCCTTCAGTATCGGAAGAAGTTGATTCAGATGCATTGGCAACGCTGGTTGATGATGGTGTTACAATGATATTGTTGACACCCACCATTTTTATTTGCTCGAGAATCTCCTGTTCAGCACCATTTCCAATGGCAAGCATACTGATTACAGCTGCTACGCCAAAAATGATCCCAAGGGCTGTTAAAAGAGATTTCAGCTTGTTGGTTTGAATTGCTTCAATGGCAATAATAATGTCGTGAAGGTATCGCTGAATTATTCGGATCATCGAGCTGAAGTTATTTCGTTATTATCAGTGACAGCTCCTCCGCTTTTCATTCCTGAATTTGTGTCGTTGCGTACCTGGGCGGCATTTTTCAACAGCTCTTCTTCCCGTTTCCTGATCTCTTCCAGAATTTCAAGTCCGGCCAGCGGCAGGTCATCATCGTTTTCGGGTCTGTTAACCAGCACCTGATCGCCTTCATTCAGGCCTTTTCTGATTATTGTGTAGTTCTCGTTCTCCTCTCCGGCATCTATGATCTGCCTGGTTATGGCGTTGTTTTGCTGCAAGAATACGAACCGTATGCTGTCATCCTGAAAAATCGCGTCGGTCGGAATAAATATCTCTTCTGAGAAGGAACCGGTTTGTATGATGTTACTGGTTGTCATAGCTGGCCGGAGTTCTGAATCGCTGCCAAATACGCGTATGCGCACTTCAAATACTTTTGCATCGCTACGAGGTAACGGTTGACCAATGTTGGCAACAGTTAATACTTCTCCCTGCAGTTCCTTCTCGGGAAAAGCGTCGATACCCAAAGTTACTTTCTGTCCGGGCCCGACTTTTGATATGTCGATCTCGTTTACATAAGTTACAGATATCATTTGAGAAAGGTCGGGAAGTGTTGCGATTATGGGCATCCAGCGGCTGACTGTTGCCCCGATACGTATCTTTTGGCCGTAGCGGTCTTTGGCATAAATCAACATCCCTGTTCTCGGGGCATATATGTTCAGTGACCTGTAGGCTACTTCGAGTTCCCGAACGCGTGCTTCGCGTTGGTTCAGGTTAACCTGAGAGCGGTTTACCCTGGTAGCAGCCTGCTGCTGCCGGAGGGCATATCCCTTAATCTCCTGTTCCTGTGTTCTCTTGGCTTTTTCCAGGTCCATCTCTGCCTTGCGGATCACTGCAGGTGATTCAAATATTGATTCCTCCAGTATAATCTGCATCTGCTCCACCTGTTCCCTGGCGTTCACAATCTGGTCGCGTGAGTTGCTCAGATTAAGGTTGGAGTCCATTTTTGCATCTTCAAATTCATTCAGTGCCTGTTCCAACTCAAGCTGGGCAGTGGCGAGGACTTCTTCCACAGCCTTGTGGTCGAGAGACCCGACATAATCACCTTTTTCAACCTGAGTTCCCTCATCAATCAGGTCAGTGATTTTGATTTCGTAAATACGGACATTTCTGCCTCCCAACTCCTCCGGCGCCAGGATATTATCTGAATTTTCGGCTTCCAGTTGGCCGGTTGTATATACCAATACCTCAAAAGGTCCTTTCAGGGCGGTAACAGAAATATAGCTGACTGATTCTTTCGAACCTGACAGCAAAAAGAAAGCACCGGTAATGACGGCTATCGCTATGGAAAATACAATGATTCTTTTCTTCATAATAATTTTGACTCAAATTTTTATCATTGGTTTAATCAAAAACACAAATCATGCAATTTAACAATTATAAGCGTATATTATACTTTTAACCCCGGCTTGTTCATTATGTTATGCATATTTAACAATTTTGAAAAACAGTAGCTTAACAAGCACCTGGTCTGTAAACACAATAATCCGACAGAAGTTGTCGGATGAGTCGCACTGTTAACTTTTTATTCACAATTAATTTTAGAAAGTTATTCTATCAAAGAAGCCATCTTTCAGTTTAAGGCCAGGCTTGCATCCATTTTTCCGATTATTTTAACTCAATATTTTTTATAAAATCGACCTTCATTAAATCGTTAACCGGCATATTCCTTTTATTTTCATCGAAACGGGAGAATCCCCTGTCGAAAATCTCATAAGAGGGGGCAGTTACTGCACTTTTTGCTGCCAATACGGGAGTACCCGTGATATTCTCAACAGCCTTGCGCAGCAATGGTTCGGTTAAATCACCTAAAGGCAGTGCTGGTAGCAGTTCATCTCGTACCACGAATTTCGGAGCAAATCCATCCTTGAAATTGGTGATGCCCTGTGAATTGGCGAACCGCAAAACAATAGGCTGGATGCCCCAGTTTTCGAATTCCTTGTAGTCAGCGGCACTGTCATACCAGCCAACTCCTCTCGAATCTTTCAGAAAATCTTCAGGCTTCATGGTAATAGATGCGGTATATTTACCGTAGGTAGTATCCCCGACTGTAATAATTTCCATGTAAGGCTCAAGTCCGATGATGGTAAATTCGGAAGCACTTGCTGTACCTGCCCCTGTCAGGATATGCAGTTTATTCAACCCCAGTTTGACAGGGACGGAAGATACAAAGGGAACCCTAAGCTGTGTCTGGTTATTCGTTGATGTCCAGTGTGACTGGTATTTGTCGTTCCACTGATAGGTAATCAGGGGTTGGGTTGTATTGACCACATTTAAGGGGGCAAGTGAACTGCACAAGTGCTGTGCTGCAGTGGTATACCCTCCCGGATTGTATCTCAGGTCAAGCACCAGGTCGGTTATGTTTTCATTTTTAAAATATTGTAGTGCCTCATCAATTTTATTATTAAAGCGATAAATATACTGGGTATACAACAAATAGCCGATTTTCTTCCCTGCATGATTGATGGTTTTATACATCAAAACCGGGTTAAGGCTTAAAACCTCCGCGGTCATTGAGACCGGAGCTCCTGGTGCAATACCTCCCTGTGTGTAAACTCCTTTAGTAACTGTAATTGAGGTTCCATTCAACAATTCCCGGTAATTGTCTGCTGTGATGTCCGATCCGTTAATCTTCGTAATTAAGTCACCCCGGGTAAACCCAGCAACGCTTGCCGGTGTATTGGGATAAACATATTCAATGATGGCAAAGTAATTATCGGTACCTGTAAAACGTCCGAATGCAAGGGAATAGCCATAGGATTTTTCAATACCCTGAAAGCTGTCTTCCAATTCTTTGACATTGTCGGTTACATAGGACCATTTATCATCTTTGTAAAGCAGTTTTTTGAAATAGGATTTCGTATCATATTCGTAATTCTGGTCCACTTTGGGCATTTCCTTGTACCACAGATAAACATCATCCATTACATCTTTAATGAATGTATTTATTTTGCGCGTAAGAACAGGGGCAAGTTCTTTCGTTGGTTCAGGATTGGGTTCCGGTTCCGGTTCCGGAGAATCTTTTTGACAACCGGTAGCAATAAATAATACGGCCAGTATCGCAAACAGCCAAAATTTCATGGTTTTCATACCAGGCGCTTGTTTAAATGTTTTCATTACATCTATAACGTAATTTATTCAAGATTGTTTTACGGTTTTCTTTCACTTGGGTAGGCAATCCTGACGTGGTAAATGGTGATCAGTTTTTTAAGCAGGATTTCTTTGATTTTGTCAACATCAGAAAAAGTCAGGTTCGAATTGTCGAGCTGCCTGTCTTTTACCTTCTGGTCAATCATGTTGTTAATCAATTCCCCGAGATTTTCGTAGGTTTTTTCTTTCATGCTTCTTGATGCTGCTTCGATTCCATCAACCAGCATGACTACTGCAGCTTCGCGTGAGCGGGGGAGGGGACCGGGATAGGCAAAATCCTGCTCCATGGTGTTTTCCTCCGGATTTTCCTGAATATGTTTCAAATAGAAGTATTTGGCCTTTGTGGTACCATGATGGGTGGCAATAAACTCCACAATACTCTCGGGGAGTTTGTATTTTCTGGCAGTTTTAATGCCAT